>CANRGR010000039.1 GCA_947630245.1 uncultured Clostridia bacterium
TACAGCGAACAACTCCAAAAGCCCGAAATCACGAAAGACCACATTGTCTGCTTTATCGAGCGTTACCGCAAGATAAATGTCAATGACTTGGAAAACCGCAAGCGGCTGATCGACACCTTTGTAAACAGTATTTACCTGTTCGACGACAAGATTGTATTTGCTTTCAATTACAAGGACGGCACACGAGAGCTGACCTTAAAAGAATTGGAAGAAGAATTGAGTTCGGATTTGGATGGAGCAACTCCACCATTTGAATCCGCGCCCTTGCCGTTTCGGCAAGGGCGCGGATTTTTTCGCCGTGCGAAAACGCCGCCCCATTAAGGGGCGGCGCAAGCAGCGCAAAAGCCGTTTTATTTCTTCATTGCTTCGACCTGTTTTGCGACTTCCTCGCTCAGATCCTCGTTCTTCTTTTCCAAACCTTCGCCCATGACGTAGAAGCAGAATTCTTTGAGCTCGACGTTTCCCGCCTTCTTTGCGGTCTGCGCGATGAGTTCCTTGATCGTGATCTTGTCGTCCTTGACGAACTTCTGTTCCATGAGGCAGTTCTCCTCGTAGAACTTGTTGATTCTGCCGAGCACAATCTTTTCGGCGATGGCTTCGGGCTTGCCCTCGTTGATGACTTCCTTTTTGAGAATTTCCTTCTCATGCTCGATGGTCTCCGCCGAGACTTGGGAAGCGTCGAGATATTGAGGCTTTGCGAACGCCACATGGAGCGCGATGTTGTGAGTGAGTTCGCGGACTTCCGCGGTATCCGCCGCGGCGAAGTTAAGCATGACGCCCATCGTGCCGCCCATGTGAATATAGGTTTCGAGCACGCCCGCGTTCCGATAGAGGATGAAGCGGCGGACGGAGATCTTCTCGCCGATGACGCCGACCTGTTCGCGGATGAAGGTATCCACGGTCTTTCCGCCCATGTCGAGCGCAAGGAGTTCCTCCACCGTTGCGGGCTTGTGCGCAAGAATCTGCTGTGCAACCGTCTTTACGATGCCCAAAAACTTCTCGCCCTTTGCGACGAAGTCGGACTCGCAGTTGACTTCGACGAGAACGCCCGCATCGCCCGAGACTTCCGCATACACGACGCCTTCCGCCGCGATCTTGCTCGCGCGCTTTGCCGCCTTTGCGATGCCGCGTTCGCGGAGAAGCTCCGCAGCCTTGTCCATATCGCCGTTCGCGTCCGTGAGGGCGCGCTTGCAATCCATCATTCCCGCGCCCGTCTGTTCGCGGAGCGTCATTACATCCTTTGCGGTAAATTCAGCCATTTCCGTATTCTCCTTTTCGATTATTCTTCCGCTGCGGCGGGGACTTCGGGTTCCGTGGGTTCCGCGGGTTCCGCGGGAGCCTCTGCGGGTTCGGGCTCGGAGACTTCGAACGTCTCGCCCTGGTTTGCTTCGATCACGGCGTTCGCCATGACGGAGGCGATGAGTTTGATCGCGCGAATCGCGTCGTCGTTGCCGGGAATGACGTAGTCGATGAGATCCGGATCGCAGTTGGTATCGGTGATCGCGACGATCGGGATACGGAGTTTGCGAGCCTCGGCGACGGCGATGTCCTCGTTATGCGGATCGACGACGAACATGATGCCGGGAAGGCTGCGCATGTTCTTGATGCCGCCGAGGTTCTCCTGCAACTTTTCCATCTCCTTTTTGAGCCCGAGCACTTCCTTCTTGGGAAGCAGATCGAACTCGCCGCTCTCCTCCATCCGTTCGAGCTTTTCGAGATAGTCGATTCTGCCGCGGATGGTCTTGAAATTCGTGAGGCATCCGCCGAGCCAACGGGAATTGACATAGTACTGCCCGCAGCGTTCCGCCTCTTCCTTGATGGCGTCCTGCGCCTGCTTCTTCGTCCCGACGAACAGGACGGTCTTTCCCGCCTTCACGCTCTCGACAACGAAAGTGTACGCCTCTTCGATGAGAGCCGCGGTCTTTTCAAGGTCGATGATGTGAATGTCGTGACGTGCCGCGAAGATGTATTTCTTCATCTTCGGGTTCCACTTTCTCGTCTGGTGTCCGAAATGGACGCCCGCTTCGAGAAGTTGCTTCATGGTGATAACTGCCATAAAAATCCTCCGTTTCTCCTCCCCTTCCGTGCGGCAGTTCCGCTCCATTCCCGCAGGAAAAGATTTACGGGACACGGCGAGCGGCGCGCGGGAGAGTGTGGATTTGTCTGCGACCGCAGACTGAAAAAGTATACCACATCCGAAGATGTTTTGCAACTTATTTTCGGCGGAAAACAAAAATTTTTCCGTTTATCCGACGACCGTGATCTCCTTCCCCGCGCGGTAATTCACGGTGCCGAGTTTTTCCATCCAGGCGCGGGTTTCGAGCGTCGCAAAGGGACCCGTCCCGTATCCGCCGCCCGCGTCGTTGTTCCAGAGCCAATCGGGGGTGGGCCAGAGGCATACCTTCGGACGGATATGACGGTAAAACGCCTCGCTCACGCCGTTCTGCCCGTGGTGCGCCATCTGCACGACGGGACAGCGGAGCTCCTCGGGAAATTCGCGCAGAATCTTCTCCTCCGCGCGGAAGTCCATATCGCCGAGGAAGAGCACGCTGTCCCCGCGGGTCTCCACGCGATAGACGACGCTCGACGGGTTGAGGGTCTCCCCCACCGCCGATCCGTCCGAAAGCGGAAGCACGGAAAAATGCCCCACGGAGATCCTCTTGCCCTTTTGGGGGCGGATCCGCGGGACGCCGCTTTGCCCGATCGCGCGCTCCAAGTCGGTCACGCATTCGCGCCTGCCCTCGTTGCGCTCCACCCGAGCGATGTAGTCGATGGGCGGAAAGGCATAGCAAACGCCGCCGATTTTGAGTTTCCCGCGGCGGAGGATCTCAGTCAATCCCTCGATATGATCGAAATGGGCATGGGTCAAAAACCAGCAGTCCACCTTCCCGCCGAGAGAAAGAGCGACCCGTTCCACTTCCTCCGCCTCGTGGGCGGTGCCGCAGTCGATTCCGATCACATCCCCCGCGCCCGCAAGGAGAAATCCCATACACTGCACGGACGTAACGGGAGGAAACATATAGAGTTGATCTCCGCCAAACAGCATATTACACCTCGAAGTATCTCTGCGCGCCCGCTGTCATAGAAGGGTTTCAGAAACCCCTCTGTCACTCGCAAGCTCGTGACATCTCCCCTATACCACCCCGCAAAAATACTACGTCTTTTTGCGGGGGTCCCGAGGGGCGACGAGAGAAGCCTGTCCCTTCCCACTGTCATACCGAGCGGAGCGCAAAGCGCGGAGCGAGTGTATCCCCCCATACGCAGTCCGCGCCCGCTGTCATACCGAGCAGAGCGCAAAGCGCGGAGCGAGTGTATCCCCTTATACGCAGTCCGCGCCCGCTGTCATACCGACGACCGAGAGAAACGAGGGAGGAGTGTATCCCCTTGTCCAACAACGACCGAGGGGATTCTCTCCCCCCTTCGGGGGTCGGAATGACATTTGGTTGAGATTCCTCGACTACGCTCGGAATGACATACTGCATTTCCGATATGAGAGCTTCCCCGGCTACACTCGGAATGACACCCCGTTTGCGAAAACGGCGCCCAAAAATTCCGTAAGGCTCCCTTCCCGATGGAAAGGGAGCCTCATCGGAGGGAGGAAGTCAGATGTGGTCTATGTAATCCTCTCCGAACATGGAATAGAGGATTGTCTGAGCATAGACGCGCATCATAAAATCGTTGGGATGGTTGACATTGTTCCCCGTGCAGTCGCGGAACCGCTTGCCCGTCGCATAGACGCTCTGCACCGAGTTGAGCACGGTCGCCACGCCGACGCAGTCGTACTCCTCCGAAAGCTCGATCAACGCATTCTGATAGGCGTCATAATCCTTATTATAGAAGTAGCTCTCGGGGTTCGCGATCATGCCCGAGACGAGCATGATCTCCACGTCGGGATGATAGACGCGCACGCGGTCGATCATTTCGCGGATGTTATCCTTGTAGGACTCGGCGGATCCGCCGTCGTTCATGCCGAAGGCGATGAAGAGCAGATCGGGATCCTCCTCGATGACGCGGTATTCGAAATGGTCGCCCTCCTGTTCGAGAATCTGATTCGCCACGCCTGGTCTGTTCACTCCCCACGCGGAATCCACGCCGCCGACAGCGTTATTGATATAGTTGACCTGCGCCGCGGGAAAGCGCTTCTTCATATACGAGCTCACCATATACGAGCTCACCATCTCGGGATAGGACTCCGCACGGGGCTGCATGCCGACATATCCGCTCGAATTTGCCCCCACCGTGATGGAATCGCCGTAGAACACGACGTTGACCTTCTCGCCCTTTTCGAGTTTCTCCATCGTTTTGGGGAATCGGTCGGTCTCGATGCGCGGCATGACCCAATCAATCACGTCGCTGTGCTTGTAGGTGACGACGACCTGACGGCTGCTGATGTCCGTCCCCTCCTGAAAATAGAGATAGCCGCCGTTTCTGCACTGGATTCCGTTCGACACGCTCGTATAATAGTCGCTCGTGCTCATGTGCGGAATGCGCGTATCGTCGGGGAGATAGAGATGCTTGTCGCCCGGGTCGACTTCGTAGTCCCTGTTCTCTTCGTAGGTGGTTTTCAAATCGTACGACATCACGGAGATGATCTCGTCGGGAAAGTACATGAGCGGCGCGCGGAGCACGTCGTCCCCCGCAAACCAGAGCGTCTCGTTGTACACCGTATTCCCCTCCCAGAACGGCGTGAGATACGTTTTCAGATCATAACGATGATATTCCATCAAGGTCTCCTCCCCGGTGCCGCCGGGATATTCCCCGCCGGGATTTTCCCCGCCGGGATTCTCGCCGCCGGGATTTTCCCCGCCGGGATTCTCCCCGCCGGGCGTAACGGCGGGCGGATTGTCGTCCGTGCCGCCCGAAGAAGTCTTTTCGCCGCAGCCTGCGGCGCCCAAAACGCAGGACAAAATCAACAATCCCGCAAGCGCGCTCTTCGCAAATTTCATGTTCTATGCCTCCTGACAAATGCAGTTGCGCGAGGGTACGACGAAAAAAATTCGTCCCGCCCTCGGTATTTGGTCGGAAAAAACATTTTGTGCGCAACTTCTTTCACAAAACGAACTGCTTTTTCTTCTCCGATTTTAATTCTATCAAAAAATGTTTATTTTGTCCATTCATTTTTGCAAACTTGATAAATTTTCTTTTTTCCCGACCCGTTCAAACACATCCGCGCATTTTCTGCAACATTGCAGGAAGTACAAGAGAAGCCCCCCGCAATTTCTTGCGGGAGACTTCCTTATAGAGAGAGCGTGTGAGCAAATCAAAGACGGCGATGCCGCAGACATTCAAATCACTTCACGCTGTAAAGCAAGTCGGTATAGACGGGATAGGGCCAGAAGTCGGACGAAGTCAACGTCTCCATCTCGTCGGCGCAGCGGCGGACTTCCTCCATGTCAGGCACGACGGTGTGCGCCATCTTCTGCGAGGCGGGACCCTCCCCTTGCGGCATGTCGCGAAGATCCTCTTCGAGCTTCTCGACCGCCCCGAACAACCGCTCGTTCAGATCCGAGAGCTTTTCGCAAAGTCTGACGTCGTGCGTGCAGGGCAGTTTCGCGCCCGCGGACTTCTTCGCCGCGATCACCGAGCAGAGCTCGGCGATATAGCCGTTGACGCTCGGATAGATGTCCCGTTTTGCCATCTCCGCCATCGTGAGCGCCTCGATGTTGATCGTCTTGATATAATTTTCGAGCTGGATATTCGCCCGCGCGACGACTTCCTTTTCGGTATATACGCCCTGACGGACGAATACGTCGATATTCTCCCGTTTGAAGAATTCGGGCACGGCGTCCGCCGTCGTCTTGTTGTTGAGCAGTCCTCTTCTCTCCGCCTCCGGCTCCCAATCGGGACCGTATCCGTTATAATTGAAGATGATGCGATAGTGTTTTTTGAGAAGTTCGGCGGTGTACTCCCTGCACTCCTTGCCGAAGTCGTGCGCGCCCGAGAGCCGTTCGACCGCCTCGGAGAAGAGCTGCGCCGCGATCGTATTGAGCACGATGTTGGGATCGGCGACGGACGCCTGCGAGCCGAGCATGCGGAATTCGAACTTGTTGCCCGTAAACGCAAAGGGAGACGTGCGGTTCCTGTCCGTGGTATCAATCGGGAAGATGGGCGATTCGGGCACGCCGATGGAGCCCGGGACCGCCTTTTTCGGCACATATTCCCTGCCGAGCACGATGCTGTCCACGAGCGCGCCGAGCTGATCGCCGAGATAGACGGAAATGATGGCGGGTGGCGCTTCGTTCGCCCCGAGACGGTGATCGTTTCCCGCCGAGGCGACGGACGCGCGCAGAATCCCCTGATAGCGGTCCACCGCCGCGATGACGCAGGCGAGAATGAGCATAAAGCGGGGATTGCTCTCGGGATTTTCCCCGGGATCGAGCAGGTTGAGCCCCGTGTCCGTGGAGAGCGACCAATTATTGTGCTTGCCCGAGCCGTTCACCCCTTCGAAAGGCTTTTCGTGCAAGAGGCAGACGAGACGGTGCCGCTTTGCGACCTTCTTCATGAGCTCCATCGTGAGCTGGTTGGCGTCGACCGCAACATTCGTCGTCGTGAACACGGGCGCAAGCTCATGCTGGGCGGGCGCCACTTCGTTGTGTTTGGTTTTGGCGAAGATCCCGTACTTCCAGAGCGTCTCGTCGAGATCGCGCATGTATTCGGAGATCCGCGTTTTGAGCACGCCGAAATAGTGGTCTTCGAGTTCCTGTCCGCGGGAGGAGGGCGCGCCGAAGAGCGTCCTGCCCGTCAGAATGAGATCCTTGCGCCTCAGATACACGTCCTCGTCGATGAGAAAGTATTCCTGTTCGGGTCCGACCGTCGTGGACACCTTCTTGCATTCGATCCCGAAGAGTTTCAGAAGGCGCTTCGCCTGCGTGTCGAGCGCGGTCATGGATTTGAGGAGGGGCGCCTTCTTGTCGAGCGTCTCCCCCGTGTAGGAGACAAAGACGGTGGGAATGTAGAGCGTACCCTCTTTGACGAAGGCGGGCGAGGTGGGATCCCAAGCCGTATAGCCGCGCGCCGCGGACGTCGCCCGCGTGCCGCCCGAGGGGAAGGAGGAGGCGTCCGGTTCGCCGACGATCAGCGATTTGCCCGTCAGCTGCATGATCACCTTGTCCCCCGAGGGTTCGATGAAACTGTCGTGTTTTTCCGCCGTGAGGTTGGTGAGCGGCTGGAACCAATGGGTGTAGTGCGTCGCGCCCTTCGAGACCGCCCAGTCCTTCATCGCATTGGCGACGGCGCTTGCAATGTTCGAATCGAGCGGCTCCCCCGCGTCGATTGTCCTGCGTAACGATTTGTAGACTTCTCTCGGCAGCGAGTTTTTCATCACTTCGTCGCCGAACACGTTGCTCCCGAAAAATTCGGTCACGCTCATACATCTTCTCCTTTCAGAAAATACAAAGCGAAAATTCGGTTACCATTATAACCGTTTTCCCTCCGCAAGTCAATGATTTGACGGAATTTTTTCCCATTCCCCGCATTTTTCGAATGATTATATTCGTTATAAGCGCAGATTATATTTTTTCCGAGAAAAAAAGCGGCTCCCGAAGAAGCCGCTCTGCCGCGACGGAATTATCCGACGTCGATTTCGATATTGTAACGGTTGACAACCCCGTCCGAGCAATATACTCTGAAATTTCCCTTCACCGGGTCGATATTGGCGAGCCAGTCCGGCGCCGCGCGGTCCGTGACTGCTTTCCACTCCGATTTCGTCCCGGAATAGGTGATCTTCGAGAGGGCGGCGCAGTCCTGGAACGACGTTGCGCCGAGGGTGGTCAGATCCTTGTAAAAGACGAGCTCTTTGAGGCTCTTGCATCCCTTGAACGCGTTCGCGCCGACTGCCGTCACCTTCACGAAATTGAAATAGACGAGGGACGTGCAGTTCTCGAACATGCTCGCGGGCAGTTCCTTGATCCCGCCGCCGAGGACGACTTCGTTGAGCGCGGTGCAATCGGCAAACGCGCCGTAGCCGACGCTCGTCACCGTCTCGGGAATGTTGAGCGAAGTGAGGGAACTGCATCCGCGGAAGGCATACTGCCCGATGGTTGCGGTCGGCGGGATTTCGATTTCTTTGAGCTTTTCGCAGCCCATGAAGGCAAAGTTTGCGATCTCCTTCGTCGTGATGGACATCGAACAGCTTTCCAACTTCTTGCAGCCGTCAAAGGCATGCAAGGCGACGGTTTCGAGCCCGTCGGGCAGAAAGACGGACTTCATGTTCGCGCCTTCGAATCCGCTCACCGCAGTCACTTTGATCCCGTCCTTGTAGAGCGGAATGACAATTTCCTCTGCGTCCTTCGCAAGACCGAGCGAAACGGTATAACTCTTTCCGTCCGCGGAGAGGGAATAGCCGAGCTGCTCCGTCGGGATGAGCCGCTTGCTGCACACGGTGCAGACGTTGTCCTCCCCAAAGCGGTGCCCGAGCCGCTGAATCCTGCGCTTCTCCGACTCGCCGCATTTGCAGGAGCGCTCTTCGAGCCCGGCCTCCATGCAGGAAGCGGCGCGGACGACCTTCCAATCTCCGAACCGATGCGAATGACCGCCTATATCCACAAAGATCAAAACAATTCCCACGACAAGGCAGGCGATGACCGCCGCCAGAATCAGGGACAAAATCACGATTCTCTTCTTTTTCATGCGTACCTCCGACGCGCGCACCCCGCTTGTGAACGGCGTGCGGCTCAACATGGGTCAGTATAACACGTTCGCGAAAATTTTTCAACCGAAATGCTTCGGATTGTGCGAAAACGGTGAAAAAATTTCCGCAATTATCTCCGAAATACAAACACGCTGAAACTGTGCGGGGGAAGAACCGCCGCGCGCGCCGCCTCGGGCGCGATTTCCACGGGGCTGATCTTCCCGGGCTCGCGGATTGTATTGTAATCCCCGGGCTCCCCTTCCATGCGGATGATGCGGATGATCCCGCCGAAGTCGAAATCCCCTTCGAACTCCGCGGAAACTTCCCGCCCGCTCGCGTTCACGACCTTGACGAAGGTGAGCCCTTCGCGTTCGGACGCGGAGACGTAGAACTCCTTCTCCTCCGCTTCCGCCCTCAAAATGATGTTCCCCGTATAGAGACTGTAAAGCTGCTGGACGTAATAATTCGCCGTCGCATAGGCGCTCCTGCCGTCGAACCAGATCATGTCGGGGCTCCATTGGGTATAGCCGAGCCTGCCGAAGAGCGGCGCATACGAGGACATCACCACGACGTCCGCGTTGCGCTCCATGCCCGTCATGAACGCCGCCTCCGCCAGCGCGCCCTCCCAGCAGTTCGCCTGCGGCGCGTTGAAGAACGCCGCGCCCGAGCCGGGGACGTGCGCCGCGTACTCGCCCGCGTACACCTTGCCGTTCCGGGGATACTTGTCGTACATGTCCGCATGCTCGTAGAGCCACTTGGGCGGGACGTAAAAGTGCTCGTCGGAGGCATAGACGAATCCGGGATTGCGTTCGAGATTTTCCCTCACCCACTTCCAAGCGCTCTCGTAGGACGGGGTCTCCACCGTGGGACCCACCGTTCCGATGATCTTGATCTTGGGATATTTTTCGTGAATGCGCTTTTCGAAGAGCTCAAACCGCTTGTAAAACTCGTTGGGCGCGGGCTCGCCCGTCGCCTTCTGTTTAGGCGAATCCTCCCACTGTTCATTCCCCACGCCGAGAAGTTCGAGCCCGAAGGGCTTTGGATGTCCCATCTGCGCGCGCACCTTCCCCCACTTCGTGTCGGGATCGCCGTTTGCGAATTCGATGAGATCGAGCGCATCCTCAATATATTCTTCGAGCGCGTCTCCGAGCGGGACAAATTCGGTGGACATATATTGGCAGGCGATCCCCACGCTCAGCACGGGGAGCGGCTTACAGCCGAGATATTCGCAGAGCAGGAAGTATTCATAGTACCCCACGCCGAGCGTCTGCCCGTAGTGGGAGAACTCCGAGCGGAAGTTGTTTTCGGGACCCGTCGCATGCACCGCCCAGCGGTTCCAGTTCTGCTTGCGCTGCATGACGGGTTTGAGCGTCTCCTTGTAGAGGTATCTGTTCGCGAGGCTGTTCCCCTCGACGACGCATCCGCCCGGGAAGCGCAGAAACGCAGGTTTGAGATCCTTCATGAGCTCCGCAAGATCGCGGCGGAAGATTCCCTTCACCGCGTTCTCTGGGATCATCGAGAAACAATCGAGATGGACGGTTCCCTTCGAGGCGAGGCGGAAGGCGAAATCCGCGCCGTCGCAGGTCGCCTTCGCTTTGAGGCGGAACTCATAGCGCCGCCACTTTCCGTCCGCTTTGAGGGAGATCTTCTTCTCGGCGAGCGCCGCGCCCGCCGAATACACTCCGACAAACGCCTTCCCCTTGTAATCATAGGAACGCGCCCAGAGCGAGACGGTATATTTCATGCCCTTCGTGAGGAAGATGCCGTCGTACGCCTTGTTTTTGACGCCCGCATTCTCTCCCGCCGCGAGCCGCAGATAGTGCGGATTTTCTTCGCACAGGGGGCGGTCGGTCCTGATTTCGAGCGAGACGTCCGCACCCGCGGGATAGGGCGTCCAGCCGTAGCCTCCGTCCTCATCCACGAGATAGTGATCCCACTCGCCGTGGACGTCCTTCGCTTCGAAGTTGCGGTTTTCGAGCATTTCGGCATACAGTCCGCCGTCGAGAGCATAGTTGAGGTCCTCGAAGAACAGCCCGATCGTACCGCCCGAGGAGAATTTCCCCTCCTGCGATAATGTGATTTTCATGGTATCTCCTTGTAAATCCGTGCGCCGGTCCGTTTCGGAATACGGCAAACGGGGCGTTCTCTTCGGAAAAACGCCCTATTTCGCTTCTATTATAGCACAAATTTTCGGATCCGAATATCTGTTTTAGCGAATTTTTTTGTAAAATGGGTAAAAAATTACGATTTTTTCGTGAAAATTCCCCTTTCGGGCGTCCCGCGGAGTCATTGGTTCTGCTCGATGGAATGCGCGATGAACGTGATGTGGTCCGCCGCACGTTCGAGGTTGCCCACGAGGTTGATAAAGACGCTCGAATTCTGCGGCTGGCACTTCCCCTCGTTGAGACGGGTGATGTGCGCGGCGACGAGCGCGCGCCGCTCTTTGTCGATCTCGTCTTCGAGCGCGTCCACTTCCGAAAGTTTTCCGAAATCGCGGTAGAGATAGGTCCCGAGCGAGAGGACGTAGAGCTTTTTGAGTTTGGAATACATCTCGCGGATCATTCCGAGGAATTCCTGCGAGAACACGAGGTCGTCGTTGACGTAATGGTTGGTGTACTTCGTCACGTTGTCGGCAAGTTCGCCGATACGCACGATGTCGTTGAGGGTATAGTGAAGGGAGGAGACCGTCTTTTCCTCGCTGATGACGAGCTGCGCCGCCGAGAGCTTCACGAGATAGGCGACCGCCTGACGGTTCAGCTCGGCGAGTTCGTTATTGCGCTCCGTGACCGTCTCTTTTGCCGAGACGTCCTTTGCAAGGAACGCCTCGACCGCGGCGTCCAGCGTGCTCATGGCGTAGGTGAACGCCTTGCCCGTCTCGGTATAGAGCATTCCGAGCGCGACGGAGGGCGAGCGCAGGAGACGTTCGTCGAGTTCGAGGGCGAGCGAGGGCTGTCTCTCCTCTTGCTCCTCCTTCTTTTTCTCGGGAACGATATGCGTGGCGAGCCATACGAACACCTTGACGAAGGGCAGGAACAAGAAGGTATTGATCACGTTGAACAGCGTGTGGAAGAAGGCGATTTGCAGCGCGGGTCCGCTGAACACCGTGATGTCGTCGGGGAAGATGTGTTTGAGCACGGTGTCGGTGAATCCCCCCCACAGGATGAGAATGATCATGAAGATGACCGCGCCGAAGAGATTGAACAAAAAGTGGATGAGCGCGGCGCGCTTGGCGTTGGGGGACGCTCCGAGCGAGGAGATGAGCGCGGTGACGCAGGTACCGATGTTCGAGCCGATGATGATGAAGAGCGAGGCGTTACCCCCGCCGCCGATCGTCATGCCGAGGCTCGCCATCGTGAGAATGATCGCAGTGACCGCCGTGGACGATTGAACGAGCGCGGTGATCACAATGCCGAGCCCGAGGAGAAGGAAGGGATTGGAGATCCGCCCGAGCACGTCCGAAACGGCGTTGAAGGCGGGCGTTCCCTCTTCGAAGGTGAGCGCGCCGGACATCGTTTTGAGCCCCACGAAGATGAGCCCGAAGGAGGCGACGACGTTGCCCGCCAGCTTCACTTTCTCGTTCTTCGAGAACATCGTCATGAACACGCCGACCGCCGCGAGGCAGAGGAAGAAGATTGTGATCTCCGACCCGCCGAGTGCAATGACCCACGCGTTGAGGGTAGTGCCGATGTTCGCGCCCATGATGATCGCCGTCGCCTGAAAGAGCGTCATCACGCCCGCATTGACGAGACCGACGACCATGACGGTCGTAAACGCGGAGCTCTGCCCCATGATCGTGACCGCGGTACCGATGCCCACGCCCGCAAAGCGGCTGTCCGCCGTCTTGTTCAGCATCTTTTGCAGTTTGCCGTGCGCGAGTTTTGTCATGTTTTCGGAGAGGATCTTCATGCCGATCAGAAAGGTTCCCACTCCCCCGAGAATCAGCATGACGATCCTGATGATGTCCATCGCTTGCATTGCTCTTAGGTTGCTCCTCTTTCGCGATTCGAATCCGCGCTGACAGCATTATAACAAGGATGATAGGGAGATGTCACGCGCTTTTCAAAAAATTGTAAAACGATCGTGAGAATTTTTACGGAAAACCCCCGCGGCGACATGCGCCGGCGGGGGCCGATACGAGTGGGTGGGCGATTTGGGGGGATTTTACGGCGTAAAGACGGGCAGAACCGCTCCGCCGTAAGTACGTTCGATGAAGTCCGAGACCGTCTTGCTTTGCAGCGCACGGACGAGCGCCTGCGTCTTTTCGCTGTGCTCCGTTCCGCTTCTCACGGCGACGATATTCGCATAGAGCTGCGCCGCGTCTCCGTCCGCCCGCTCCGTGGCGAGCGCGTCGCGCACGTTGAGTCCCGAGGCGAGCGCGAAGTTTCCGTTGACGACCGCGAGCGTCCCGTCGTCCGAGTTCCTCAGCTGCGCGGGGACCTGTTCCGCCGCCACGAGCACGATTTCGTTCCCGTTCGGATCGAGCACGTCCTTGTCCGTCAGGGCGTCGGACGCCTTCACGCCGTCGCGGAGTTTCACATACCCCTCCTCTTGCAGAAGAAGGAGCGCGCGGGTGCAGTTGGTTCCGTCGCCGGGCACGAAGATGGTTCTCCCCGTTTTGACGGCTCCGAACTCCTCGCGGGTCACGTTCTTCCCGTAGACCCCGAACGGTTCATAGTGGATCTTCGCGGCGGAGACGAGATGCGTGCCCTTTTCGAGATTGAAATTATCGAGATAGGGCGTGTGCTGGAAATAGTTTGCGTCGAGTTCTCCGTTTTCGAGCGCGAGATTGGGCAGGACATAGTCGCCGTAGACGACGACGTTGAGCGTCCAGCCGTCCGCCGCGAGTTCGTCTTTCACGGCGTTGAGAATCTCGGCATGGGGCGTCGAACTCGCCCCGACCGTAATGGTTCTGTCTCCGTCTCCGCAGCCGCCCGCAAGACACGCGGCAAGCGCAAGGGAGGCAAGGCATGCAATACTGCTTTTTTTCATGATATTTGATCTCCTTTTTTAATTTTTTTAATTTTTTTGATTTTCGGTTCCGGACGGATGCGTTTATCCGTCCTCTTGGCAAGGAACATGCCGAGTTCCTGAATGATCTGCACGATGACGACCGTGAAGAACAGGCACATCCAGATGACGTCGTCCGTCAGCCGCTCATAGCCGTAGGTAATCGCGATTGCGCCGAGCCCGCCGCCGTGGATGGTAGAGCCCATCGCCGAATATCCGAGCACGGTCACCATCGAGATGACCGCCCCCACGATCAGCGAGGGCTTCGCCTCGGGCAGATAGACCCGCAGCAAGATGCGCATCGTCCCCGCACCCATCGAGCGCGCCGCCTCGATCACCCCGGGATCCACCTCTTTGAGCGACGATTCGGTCATGCGCGCCACATACGGCGCCGCCGCGATCACGAGCATGACCGCCATTGCCGCGGGTCCGTACGTCCTCCCGACGATCCCCTTCGCCACCGGCAGAAAGGCGACCATCAGAATGACGAACGGGATGGAGCGGAACAGATTGACGGCAACGCTTAAAATCTTATTCAGACGGACGGCGGGAAAGAGCCCGCCCCGGTCGGTCGCGCAGAGCAGAATGCCGATCGGCAATCCGATCAGATATGCGACCGCCGTGGACGCAACCGTCAGCCAGATCGTCTCCCAAATCCCCAATAGCATCGTGTTGTCGCGGAACAGTCCCGCAAGCGTTTCGCTCATTTACGTCTCCTCCTTGTAAACGACATGATATTGATTCAGATAGTCCTTGACGAGGCGAAATTCTTCCTCCCCCTGCGGCAGGGAGAGCACCATGTGCCCGAACATTTTCCCGTCGATGTTCCTCGTGTCGGCATACAGGATGTTCGAGCGGACGCCGCACTCCAACGCAAGTCCGGAGATCACGGGCGCGCCGCTCGTTTCGCCGTTGAACACAAGCCGCAGTTTGCGCGCTCCATCGCTCTTCATGGAGCGGATGAGATCGGGAATGATGAGCTCCTCGGCAATCTTCGAACGGGGGAAGGAGAACACGTCCGCAACCTTCCCGCTCTCGGCGATTTTCCCGCCGTCGAGCACCGCCACGTCGGAGCAGATTTCCTCCACCACCCTCATCTCATGCGTGACGACGACGACCGTCACGCCCAGCGTCCGGTTGATTTCTTTGAGCAGAGAGAGGATGGCGGAGGTCGTGTTGGGATCGAGCGCGCTCGTCGCCTCGTCGCAGAGCAGATAGGCGGGACGGGTTGCCAGCGCGCGGGCGATCGCAACCCGCTGCTTCTGCCCGCCCGACAGCATGGAGGGATAGGAATTGGCGCGGTCGGACAACCCCACGAGTTCCAGAAGCTCGGCGGCGCGCCGCCTTGCCTCCTTCCGCGGCGTTCCCGCCACTTCGAGCGGGAACAGGATATTCCCCTCCGCCGTGCGCTGTTCGAGCAAGTGGAATCCCTGAAAGATCATCCCGATCCCGCGGCGGATCTCCCGCAACCGCTTTCCGCTGACGGCAGTGAGATCCTCGCCGTCGATGAAAACCCGCCCCGACGTCGGCGGTTCAAGCAGATTGATGCACCGCACGAGCGTGCTCTTGCCCGCGCCGGACAGCCCGATCACGCCAAACACGCTGCCGCCCGGAATCGTCAGGTCAATGTCCGACAGGGCGGTCACTTCCCCGCGGCGGGTAACGTACTTCTTGCAGACTTTTTCGAGTTCGATCATCTCTTTCTCCTTTTTTACATATAAAAACGCCCGGGACCGACATTTCCCGGGCGCACGGCCGACATGATTTCCGCCTGAAAACTCACGGCAAGAAACCCGCGCGGTACAGCCCGGGGTTTGACATTCGCATCATATTGTGCCGTAAGAATTTCGTCATGGTTTTCTCCCAACCGCCGGAACGCGTTCCGCGCCGCGGCGTCCTGTTCGCTTCGATGGAACGAAGCGGAAAAAAGAAAAACGCCCGAGACAAACTCTCGGGCGGAAACGGTTTCGGTCGGTTCAGCGGAGCATGACAACCGACCCGCACATTTCTGCCCGGGAAGAATGCATGCGCATCATTCGATTGTCCGATCCTGTTCTGTTCATCATAGTATCCTTCTCCCGCTCCTTGCGCGGGATAAGCAGATTATATCACGGCGCGTTCCTTCCTGTCAAGCAAAATCGTCTTTTTTTCGGAAAAAATTTTTGACAAGAAACCAAATGAAAATCGCTTGCAAATTGCGCCCGGCTCTGTTATAATAAGGAGCGGATTTCGAAAGGAGCGAGACGCGGCGCAGTTTGGTTCCCTCTGAGGGTCTCCGAAAAAGTTCGGGACAAGGAGGAGCGGCAGAGCGCACTTGCCCTTTGCGCAGAGAAAGGCTCGATGCGGCGCCCGCAACGACGCATTCCCTGCCGTGAGCCGACAATCAATTCTATTTCGAGGAGTAGCGCAGTTTGGTAGCGCGCTTGGTTCGGGACCAAGAGGTCGTGGGTTCAAATCCCGTCTCCTCGACCACAAAGGTGCGAGTGACATTCGTCATTCGCACCTTTGTAATATAGAAGAGAAGCGGGATTTGAGGGGAGACAAGCGGAATATGTGCCCTTTCACGCACATATTTCGCGCAGGTCGGCAGGTTCCAGCCTGCCGACTTGACAGCACGGTGTGCTGTCAATCGTGCGCGCCGCCCAAGGCGCAAATCCCGTCTCCTCGTATTTAACCGAATTTTCGATTTTCTCTTGACAATTCCCGCAGAATTGCATATAATAGAATTAGTTAAAGTAAAGCAGGACGTCCCATTGGCTTTCTTTTGGCGTAGGCAAAACCTACGTCGTTTCTTTTTATTTAGGGGAATTTTTCGATTTTCTCTTGACAACTCCCATAGAATTGCATATAATAAGAATGCTTAAAGTAAACAGGACGTCCCATTGGTTTCTTTTGGCGTAGGCAGAACCTACGTCGTTTCTTTTTTTTGGGGAATTTTTCGATTTTCTCTTGACAACTCCCATAGAATTGCATATAATAGAATTAGCTAAAGTAAACAGGACGTCCCATTGGTTTCTTTTGGCGTAGGCAGAACCTACGTCGTTTCTTTTTTTTGGGGAATTTT
>CANRGR010000040.1 GCA_947630245.1 uncultured Clostridia bacterium
GATTCCGCACAGGTCTCCTTTCTCGAACTTTCGGACGGGACGAGCTTTCCGCGGTTGCAGGTCGTCATCGACAAGGGCGCGCTCGTTGTCGATCCCGAATGCACCAAACTCGGCGCAAGCGTCTGCGTGAAGGGGAAAGTCGTCAATGCATTCAAAGGGGAGGGCAACGAACTCAATGCGGGCTCCGTCTCCCTGCTCGGCAAGTGCCCGCCCGAATATCCCATTCAGAAAAAGCGCACGACGCTCGATTTTCTGCGCACGATCCCGCATCTCAGGCTCAGAACCAACACGTTTGCGGCGGTGTTCCGCGTCCGTTCGGTGGCGGCGCAGGCGATCCATCGGTTCTTCCACGAGCGCAGATACTACTACATGAACACGCCTCTCATCACCGCGAGCGACTGCGAGGGCGCGGGCGAGATGTTCCGCGTCACCACGCGTCCCTGGAATGCAGCGGATCAGACGGAAGAGGAGTACTTCAAGAACGATTTCTTCGGCGTGAAGGCAGGGCTCTCCGTCTCGGGACAGCTCGAAGGCGAAGTCGCCGCAACTGCGCTCGGCAAGATCTACACGTTCGGTCCCTCCTTCCGCGCGGAAAATTCCAACACGACGCGGCATCTTGCGGAATTCTGGCATGTGGAACCGGAAATCGCGTTTGCCGAACTTCCCGACGTCATCGAAGTCGCGGAGGAGCTGTTGAAGTATCTCATCTCCGCCGTGCTCGAAGAGTGTCCCGAGGAGCTCAGATTCTTCGACTCGTTTGTGGAGAAGGGGCTCATCGACAAACTCACCCATGTGCTGACGAGCGATTTCGCCGTCTGCGAATACACGGAGGCGATCGAGATCCTCAAAAAGGAGAACGAAAAGTTCCAGTTCCCCGTGGAGTGGGGGAGCGATCTTCAAAGCGAGCATGAACGCTATCTCACCGAAGTCGTGTTCAAACGTCCCGTGTTCGTCACGAATTATCCCAAAGAGATCAAATCTTTCTATATGAAGCAGAACGCCGACGGCAAGACGGTCGCCGCAACCGATCTGCTCGTGCCCGGGATCGGGGAGATCATCGGCGGGAGCGAGAGAGAGGCGGACCTCGAAAAGCTCACTTCCGCCATGCAGGCGCGGAAGATGGACATGAGTGCATATCGGCAATATCTCGACCTGCGCGTGTTCGGCTCCGTTCCGCACGGCGGATTCGGGCTCGGATTCGAACGGTTCGTGATGTATGTCACGGGCATGGAGAACATCCGCGACGTCACGCTCTTCCCCCGCAGCGTCAAGAACATCATGTGAAGTTCTGCGGCGAAATTTTTTCGAAAAGCGTCTTGACAAAACGTGCCCGATGGGATATAATAAAGAACGGTCGGCAGTTGCCGCATGAATTTGAAAAAACGGGGGACGCGCTGTGGGGAGCGCGAAAACCGAAAAAGTTGCGAAAGAGCTCTGCATCCGAAAGCGGAGCTCTTTTCCGTTTGTTTGAATCCCGTTCGGCGGCTTCGGAGCGGCGGGAGCGCAAAAAAACCGTCTCCTCCGTGCGGGGGAGACGGTTCGTCAATCTTCGGGAGACTGCGTGGGCTCGGGAAGAGGGAGCGGGGTCGGATGTTCGGGCACGCGGTGCGCGGGAGGATAGTCCCCGTGCGGCGGATAGAGCCGCGGGCGCGCCTTCGGCACATGCCGCCGTAAGGGATCCTTTTCGGAGTTCTCACGCTCCTTCTGTTCCGGGCAGGAGCCGTCGGGGCAGTCTGTCTCCGTTTGAGGGCAGGAGCCGTCGGGGCAGTCCGTCTCCGTTTGAGGGCAGGAACTTTCGGGATCGGGGACGTATCGCACCGCCCGCTGTTCCCGCGCGTCGGTCATATTCGCCTGATTGTCGCAGGCGGCGGCGCCGAGCATGCAAGCTGCAAGCAAAAAAGTTGCGGTAATACGAAAGATCTTTTTCATATTTTCAGTATGGGAGAAAAATCGCTTCCTATTCGCTTGATTTTTCCCGCGCGGTGTGGTATACTTGATTCATCCTGAACGGAAAGAGCATTCTGACGGCGAAGGGCAAA
This sequence comes from uncultured Clostridia bacterium, assembly GCA_947630245.1. Lineage (GTDB taxonomy): Bacteria > Bacillota > Clostridia > Christensenellales > Borkfalkiaceae > Gallimonas. The sequence continues at coordinate 2,040 of CANRGR010000040.1, forward strand.
ACGGAAGAAATTCATGCGCGGATGTCCGCGCGTTCTCCTCTTGCTCTTTGCGGCAAGAGGAGTTTTTTATGTCGGAAAACGAAAAACGGATCGCGGTTCTCTCCATCATCCTCGAAAACAGAGACGAGACGGCGCGGCTCAACGCGCTTCTGTCGGAGTACGGAGAATATATTGTCGGCAGAATGGGGATACCATACCATGCGAAGGCGGTCTCCGTCATCTGTGTGGTGCTCGACGCGCCCCCGTCGGCGATCAACGCCCTCACCGGCAAATTGGGACAGCTTTCGGGCGTATCCGCAAAGACGCTGTTCAGCAAATACTGAAAATCAACAAAAGGAGAGCTTTTTGATGAAAAAATTGACTTTGGGAATTCTGGCAACTTCGCTGCTCTTCGGAGCGGCATTCGGCGCGGCGGCGTGCGGGGACAACACCCCCTCGGGACCCTCCGGTCCTTCCGGTCCCTCCGGGAGCGAACGCGTATTCGACTTTGCGGGCAGTCTGCAAACGCTCTACGGCGGAAACGGCTATCCGCAGGCGGTGCTCGTGGCCAAAAAATCGGTGATCGAATCCGATCCCGCGGCGGTCAGACAGATGATGGACTACATGGAGGGCGCGCATGAGTATCTCGCGTCCGCCAAGCCCGAGGACGTCGTCGCGCTTCTGAGCGACAAATATCCCGAGGGGACGACCCCTTCGCTCAACGCCAAGAACCTCACGGCGCAGGTCATCGAAAACTGTTCGGTGGACTTCACGGCGGCCGCCGCCGCAAAGGGACGGGTCAAGATCTTCCTCGACGAACTCATCGCGGTCAATCCGAACTTCACTTCGGCGCCCGCCGACGCCTTCTTCTACGAGGGCGGCGCGGAGGCGGGAGAGAGCAGCCTGACGCACACCGTATACGCGCCGGACGGCGCGCCCGCGCTCGCGCTCGCCTATGCGATCTCCGAGACGGAGGGGGACGCGTTCGAATATCATGTCGTCGCCTCCGGGACAATCGTCGCGCAGGTCAAGGGCGATCAACCCGCCGCGGACTTCTGCGTGCTTCCCGTGAACGCCGCGGCACAGCAGCTCGGCTCGGGCGAAACGTATCAAATGCTCGGCGTCGTCACCAACGGGAACATGTTTTTCCTGCGCACTTCGGGCGATCAGGGCAATCTGGACACCGCGGAGGGACTGCGGAAGGCGGTCGGCTCGACGATCGGGGTCGTCCAGCTCGGCAACGTGCCCGGGCTCACCTTCCGCGCGGTCTTGGAGCGGGAGGGGATTCCCTATCAGATCCTCGACGGCGATACGGCGCCCGCACAGGATAAACTCAACTTGAAGGCGTTCGAGGACGCGTCCGACGTCGGACCGGGTGCGGGCTGCGACTTCTATCTCTGTCCCGAACCCTTAGCGAGCGCGAAAGTCGCGGCGTTCAAGGCGCAGAATTCATAACCGGCGCGGCGACCGAAAGAGTTGTGAAAAAGGAATTTCTCTTCTCCGTACTTTCCGTCATTGCGATGTGGTTGGTATGGATCATCGCCTATCTGGTCGTCCGCAACGACTACGTCATGCCCTCCTTCGGGGACGCATTGAAGGAGATGGGGCGGCTTTTGACCGAAGCCGCCTTTTGGCGCGCCTTCGGGAATACGCTGCTGCGCACTTTTTGGGCGTTTTCGGCGTCGTTCGTGCTCGGGGCGGGACTTGCGCTCGTCGCGAAACTGCACACAGCGGTGCGCGCCTTCTTCGCGCCCGTCGTCTCCGTCCTTCGCACCGTGCCCACGATGGCGATCATCCTGATGCTTCTCCTCTGGACAAACCCCAAAGTCGCGCCCGTCATCGTCGCGCTCCTCGTGCTCTTTCCCGCCTTCTATGCGGCGGCGCTTGCGGGGCTGGACGGCGTGGAGGACCGCTACGGCACGCTTGTGCGGGCGTTCGGCGTGGGCGCGGGGCGGAAACTCATCGGAATGTACCTTCCGCTCGCGGCGCCGCCCGTTCTGAAACAGGCGGGATCCGTCTTTTCGCTCGGGCTGAAAATCACGATCTCTGGCGAAGTGCTTTCGAGCACGTTCCGCAGTCTCGGCGGGCTCATGCAGGAGGCGAAGATGTATCTCCAAATGCCGCGGCTCATGGCGCTCACGCTCGTCTCGGTGCTGCTCGGATTCGCGCTCGAAGGGCTCTGCGCCCTGCTCTGCCGTCTGATTGTGAGGTGGCGCGCATGATCTTATCGAATGTATCCAAATTTTACGGCGACCGCGCGGCGCTGAGCAAGATCAACGTCGAGTTGGAAGAGGGGAAAATCACCGCGGTGCTCGGCGAGAGCGGCGCGGGCAAGACGACCCTTTTGAACGCGATCGCGGGATTGATCTCCTACGACGGCGAGATCGGCGGCGTTCACGGGAAGAAGCCGAAGCGCAGGGAGGGCTGTTCCTATCTCTTTCAGGAGAGCCTTTTACTGCCTCATCTGACGGCGGAGGGGAACTGCCGCTTCGTCCTTCCCAAATCGGAGTGGGAGCGGATTCCCGGAATGCTCGGGCGCGTGGGGCTCGGCGGCAGGGAGCGCGCCCATCCCGACGAACTCTCGGGCGGGGAGCGGCAGCGGGTCGCAATCGCGCGCGCCTTTCTGTATCCGCACAGCGTGCTCCTCATGGACGAACCGTTTTCCTCCCTCGATCTCGCGCTGAAACGCTCGCTCATTCCGCTCGTGCACGAGCTGTGGGAGGAGAAAAAGAGCACGGTCGTCTTTGTCACGCACGACGTCCGTGAGGCGGCGCTCATGGCGCACCGCGCGCTCGTGCTCCGCAGAGGCGAAATCGTGCGCGATCTCCCTCTTCCCGCGCCCTTCCCGCGCGATTTTCTGCATCCGCCCGAAGAGGAGACGCTCGTCTCCGCCCTGCTCGATTGAAAAATTTTCCTGAAAAGAGGCGTTTTTGCGTCTCTTTTTTATTTTTTTGAAAAAATTAAAGAAAAAATCGTCAAAACAGATAAATAAAAAGAAAAAAATTTTAAGTAGCTTTGTTTACAAATGACAATTCTTGATTGAATTTGATTGCTTCTGCCCGATTTCGATGATTTTTTGTCATTTTCTCAAAAAAATATAGACAAAACAAGAGAAAGATGATACAATAAATTAGGAAAAAAATTTTCACATTTTTTCAATCTGTCACAAAAAAAGGAGGAAGGAATCAATGAAGCAATGGAAGCGGTTGCTTGCCGTGGCGGCAAGCGTGCTCATCGCGGCAACGGGCGTATTCGGCTTTGTGGGTTGCGGAGAGGAAAAGGGACCGAACACGGGAGACAACGGCGGCGGAAACCAGAACCAGAACCAGCCCACCCCGCCCACGGGCGACGACGGCAAGGTCATCGTCGATGTCGATCATAACATCACCGCGACCATCGAATTCGGCTATCTGATGCAGAACTCGGAAGAGGGGATTGCAAAGGGCATTGCGGACTCCTTCAAGCTGAAATACCCGAACGTCACGGTCAAGCTGGTTCCCTATTCCGGCTCTTCCTCCTATACCGAGCTCATGAAGCTCTATAAAGCGGACAAGATGCCCGACGTATTCATGACGAACTCCTTCGACATGCTCTCGTTCGACGAATCGTTCGGAGCGATTCTCGATCTCAATCCCTACATGGAGCAGGAGGAGAAGAACGGCACCTTCCTCCGCAACGATTACTATGAGTCCTATCTCAAACTCGGACAGAGAGGATTCAACGGAGCGCAGCTCATGGTTCCCCGCGCCGCAGACCGCGTCGTGGTGCATTATAATAAAGAAAAGATCAGACAGGCGGAGGAAGAGACCGGGCTCGAAATCCAGAAATACATCAAAAACGGCTGGACGTGGGACGATTTCGACACCGTCTGCGCCGCGCTCAAACAGTCCTCGCTCTATCAAAACAGCAACATTGTGGACTTCAACATGGATTGGGAGGCGGTCTACAATCCCATTCTGCAATATTACGGCGTGAAATATTTCGAGAACGACGAGCTCGCCTTCGATTCGGAGGCGGGACGGCAGGCGCTCGATTTCTTTAAGAATTGGGCGGAGAAGGGGTATGCGCCCCGCTCGAAAGATAAGGCGGCGGACTTCGACTACGGCGTCGGCGCAATGCACTTCCAGTCGCGCGCCGTCTCCGAGACGATCAAGAACCTTCACAACAGAGCGTATACCGAGAAGCCGCTCGACTCCGATTGGTCGGATATCGTCGACGTCGTCACGATGCCCGTGTTCGCAGACAAGCCGCTCATCGGCGCGGGCGCGGCGGGCTACTGCGCGTATAAAGACACGGAGAATCCCGCGCTCGTCTGGCAATTCCTCAAACACATCATCTCCCGCGAGGGACAGAACGCCATCGCCGACACGGGCAACAATCTCGTTCCCGTCCGCAAAGACATGGCGGATTATAAGAATCCCGACAACCATTGGGGCAAGGGATACGAAAATCTCAATCTCACCGCCTATACCTACAATATCGGCGGAGAAGGGGAGGAGAATTGGAACTGCTATACAGACTACTTCCTCGCGGCGTCCCCGCGGTTTGCGGTCGCAATGAACGACGCATTCGGGCTGATGATTCAGGGATATGCCGGCGGCACGACGTATGAAGCGTCCATGACACAGCTTAAAGCCCAGATTGCCCGGATCCTCAGATCGTCGTAAGGAGAACCTATGGACGATATCTTCTCAACGGCAGCGCCCGCCGAGCGGGATGATCTGCAACCGGGAGCGGAGCAAAAGCGGGAGAAACAGCCGTTCATGACGCCTGTGCGAAAGCGCAAGACGGTGGGATGGCTCACGGGCTTTCTGTTCGCTCTGCCCGTCATCCTCGGCATTCTGATCTTCACCTACTATCCCGCGATCCAAGCGCTCATTTCGAGCATGAAGAATAACGACGAGTTCGCGTGGTTTTATAACTACGAAACGATGTTCGTCTACGATCTTGATACCTGGCAGGTGCTTGGAAACACCCTTCTCTATGCGGTTGTCTCGGTGCCGTTCGGGTTGGTGGTGGGGTACTTCCTCGCACTCGCGGCAAACTTCAAAATCAAGGGCATTTCGCTCTATCGCGTTCTGTTCTATCTGCCCGTGGTGATTCCCGGAGTGGCGAGCGGGCTCCTGTTCTGCCACATGATGGCGGCGCTCGACTCGAACGGCGTATTCAACATCATCTTGAACGCGCTCGGGCTCGGGGAGCTCTCCTTCTTCGAGGAAGCGTCCACGTCGATGGTCTCGCTCATCTTCATGGGCGTGTGGTCGGCGGGGGGAAGCATGATCATCTGGCTCTCGGCGTTCAAGAACATTCCGTCGACCCTCTATGAGGCGGCGAAGCTTGACGGCGCGAACGCATGGGACTGCCTCATTCACATCACAATCCCCATGAGCACCCCGCTCATCTTCTACAATCTGGTGACGGGCGTGATCGGGGCATTGCAGTGTACGACGCCGATGGTCGTCGTGGGCAGCCGCTTCGGCGTCAACGGCGGCGGCGCGGGAAATTCCATTTACTTTGTCGCCGTCAAAATCCTCAATGAATTCAATCTCACGTTCTACAATTACGCGTCCGCAATCGCCTTTATTCTGTTTGCGATCGTCGGCGTGTTCACGTTGATCCTGTTCAAGACGTCGAAATGGGTCTTTTACGGGGAGGAGAAGTGATATGGACGCAACCAATCCCGCTTTGATTTCCTCAAACGACCGCAACCGTTCGGCGCGGCGGCAGCTCATCGCCGTGAGAATCGCGCAATACACCGTCCTCACGGTGCTCGCGCTCATCTTCGTGTTTCCCTTTTTGCTCATGGTTGCGCAGAGCTTCATGACGCAGGAACAGTACGTTCAAGGCGCGCTGTTCCCCACGAAGTTCACGCTCTTCGGCTATCAGACGCTGTTCACGGGCGACGAGAACTATCTGAGCTATTTCGGTAACACAATGATCATCGTGGCATTCAACGTCATCGCGATGCCGCTCGCCTCCTCCTTCTGCGCGTACTCGTTCGCGCGGCTGAGATGGAAGGGACAGGAAATTGTGTTCGCGTGCGTGCTCTCGACGTTGATGATCCCCGGCGTGGTGACGCAGATCCCGCTCTTTTTGATGTTCAGCAGTTGGGGCTGGACGAATACCCCTCTTCCGCTCACGATTCCGACGTTGTTCGGCGGCGGCGCGGTGAACATCTTCCTGTTCCGCCAATTCATGCGCGGGATTCCGATCGAGCTCGACGAAGCGGCGAAGATCGACGGTGCGAACGTGTTCCGCCGTTGGTTCTCCATCACGTTGCCGCTGTGTCTGCCCATTCTGTTGTTTGTGGCGGTGGGCGCGTTCGGTTCGAGCTGGGGCGACTATTTCCAACCTCTGTTCTATTATACCGACCCTACGAAGTACACGCTTGCGGTGGCGGTGTACAAAGTTGTCGTACTCGACGGGGTCAAAGAAAACTCGATCGCTATGGCGGCGGGCGTGTTTATGTCGATTCTTCCCGCACTCATCTTTTTCTTCCTTCAACGCAGATTGATCGACGGAATTATGGTGGGCGCGGTGAAAGGATAATCAGGAAAAATCTTTTAGGAGGAAACTATGAGAACCAAAACAGCAAAAACGGCATTGATATCCGTTTTGATGAGTCTTGCGCTCGTGCTGATTGCGCTCGGCGGTCTGTTTCTGACGAAGCCGCAGTCCGCAACTGCGGCGGAGGAAACCGGCATTATCCCCGTAGCGGATGCAGAACTCATGACGAGCAAGTCGATCAAGGCGCAAAACAGCGGCGGGAAAGGCGTTTATTGGGACGCAGGCCCCAGCCAGATGAGAATTTTCTTTAAGGCGCAAGGCGTTACGCTGAAAAGACAGTCGATTGGGGGTACGACCAATGTCGATCTTTCCAAGATCCTTGTCACGAACGGCGGCACGACCAAGACCGCTGCGGAATGGAAGGCGGACGCAAGCACGAAGATTGAATGGGTGTCCCAGATGGAAAACGCAGTCGGCGGCGGCGAATTATACGAGCTGTGGATCTGCTCGCGGAATAGGGATTGGCTGACCGCTATCTCGGAGATCACCATTCAGAAGGGATTCCAATGGGTTGTTGACGGTACGCCCGTAGAAGGCGCCGTAACGAACCGCGACTACACGCTCATCAACGGCGGTGAAAACGGCTGGATGAGCAAACAAGTTGTAACCGGAGAAGGACTTCTTCCCTGTTACAATCAAGCCGACACGGAGGGAACGTATTGGTCAACCAATATGCTCCGTATCTTCCTTAACGCACCCGGTTTAACGCTTTCGAACGGTACCGGTTTGGATTCTCCCGGGATTTGGACAAAGAATCAAGCCGAGATCAGCAGTCATATCAAAGTCAACGGAGAGGAATATTCCAAGTGGTCGTCCCATGTCGGTTGGATGGCTCCCCATGTTATTCAAAACAAAGTGGGGCAGGGCGTCTACGAATTTTGGATTTGCACCGCTCCCGGAGCAGAACATGAGGAATGGCTTGCCGGAGTTAAGACCGTCACGTTGATGGAAGGCTTCAAATGGTTTGAAAATGACGGTGCGGTTGCAGGAGCGGAAGTCAAACAGGAATTTACGATGTACAACGGCGCGAAAGCGGGTTGGCAGAGAGTTGCAACTTCCATTGAGGCTTGGATGCCCGACGGAATTCAGATTCCTCAACGCGGCGAATTTGACAGCGCGCAGGTTCATGTTGCCGCTATTTTTGCGGACGGAAGCAAGGAGGCGATTACCAATCCCGCAGCTTACCAAGTTTCCGTAAATCTCGATGAAGTGGGCGAGCAGGAAGTCAAGGTTACATATCAGGGCATCACATTTACGCTCGCAAACAAGATTACGGTTCAGGTTGCCGCGGCGCCTACGGAGATCACTCTCGATAAGACGTCCTTTACGACACATCAATATCAACTTCCCGATCTCTCCGACACCAAGATCACCGTGAAATTTGAGGATAATTCCACGAGCGAGATCAGCGCTTCGGAAGTCAAACTTTCCGCAGAGAATAAAGATGAATTGTGGAAAGTCGGAGGAAAGACGAAACTCATTGTCAGCTATACCCTGAGAGGGACGACGGTTCAGACAACGGCGGATCTTACTGTCACCGATCCCGATTTGACGACCGGTTTGTCCATTCGTCGTGACAGTCAGGCAAGTGCGCTCGGGTTCATGGTTATCGGCGTGGAACTTAAAGGGTTGAACTTTCAGTTGGACAGAAATATCCGCCATACCGAACTCATGGAAAATTCCCATATCATGGATTATGTGGAAGTCACGGCGGGCGGTGTGACAAAGACTCTCACCGAATGGAATAAGGACGGAAAGGGCTTATACACCGGCGTGTTCAACAGCGGCAGCTTCTTGATTCACAGTGACACGGGCGGCTTTATCAGCACAATTCAGAAGGTCACCTTCAAAGCGGGGTTCGAATGGGTTACCGCAGACGGTGATAACTGGGGAGTGGATAATAGTGCGGAATATGTAAATTCCAATTACTATTTTGTTGATAATGCGGTTCTGAAAAAAGATACAACGGTTTATCTTGGGAAGAGAGGCACAGACGATTGGTGGTATCTCTATGCGCAGAGCATTTCCGTAAAATACACGGGAGCAAGCGACATCGCCGTCAACGGCACGCTCGACTTGAAAAAGATCGAACTCACCGCGACCTACGGCCCCGACGATACCGCGAAGATTCCCGTCACGGCAGACATGCTTGAATACGACTTCGGCAGCGAAGGCGAAAAGACCGTCACGGTCACCTATCAGGATCATACCGCCACCTTCACCGTCAATGTGAGTTCTTCCGAACAGCTCACGGGCATCGAGCTCACAACGGAACCGGAAAAGAAAGCATATATTTACGGTGATCTTGACGTCGATCTTTCGGGCGCAGTGATCGAAGCCGTCTATACCAAGACGGGCGGAGAGACCCGCAAAGAGAACGTCGAACTCACCGACCCGAACATCAAGATCTCCGGTTACGATCCCTATCATTTGGGCGAACAGACCGTCACGATCGAATATTACAACTTTACCGCGTCGTTCAAGATCACGATGGCAGTCTCCGAGGAATGGGGAATCGAATTCAACTGGCAGACCGGTACGAGCTATGAAGCTCAGCTCAAAAACGAAGGTCTCCATATCCCCGCTACCGTCAAGCAGTATGGTCCCGAAACCATCAAAGCCGTGCTCATCTACGGGAAAGATACCGCTTATAACGACACATTTTGGAGCAAATTCGAGATCAACGGACGTCCCGCAACCGAATGGATCCAGGATGGCATTCTCGAATGGGCGGGCTTCTACGGCAGCGAATTTGTCTTTACCGTTTCGAGCTCCCAGCATAAGCTCGTCTGGGGTACCGACAGCTCGCTGTATCAGGAAGGCGTTTCCGAGATCATCAGAACGGTCAAACTTCTCCCCGGATTCCAGTGGTATACAAGTATAGACGGCGGCGATTATTGGCCTCCCGAAAAAAATCCGAAGCACAGCCCCGACAGAGTATATCTCAAAGCTGTTGAAAGAGCAGTCCTTGCGGAAGAGCTCTATATCATGAACAACAACGGCGAAGGCTGGGTTCTTCCCCTCAAAGAGAATGCGGACGGCACCGTCGCAAGCGACGCGATCACCTTGATCAGCCTGCCCGAAAAGACCGAGTACACGGTCGGCGATTCCTTCCTTGTCAAGGGATTCAAAGTCCGTCTCACCAAGACCGACGGCTCCACCGAGGACTACGAACCGAGAACCAATCAGATCACGGGCGACGGTCTCACGATGAAACTCAACGGAACGAGCGTGTTCACAAAGGCGGGCACGATCACCCTTACCTTCACCTATTACGAAGGCGCAACGTATAGCTTCCAGGTCACCGTCAAGGAGAGCGAAGGCGATACGCCCACTCCTCCTCCCGCAGAGCACGAGCATACCTTCTCCGACCGGTGGACGTATGACGAAAACAACCATTGGCACGCGGCGACGTGCGACGATACGACCGAGAAGAAAGACACCGCGGCGCATACCTTCGGCGAGGACGGGAAGTGCACGGTCTGCGGATATGAACGCGGGACCACGCCTCCTCCGACCGAAGAACCCTCGAAGGGATGCGGCACGATTGCTCTCGGCGGCAGCGGCTGGGGCGGCGGCATTGCCCTCGGCATCCTTGCCGTCGGCGCGGCGCTTGTCATGTTCCTTCGCAAGAAGCGCGCTTAAATCGAAAGTACGGTGTGGGCGTCCGCTTTGCGGACGCCCTATCCGGAAAAAGGAGTGTTTATTTCATGAACAAATTTCTTAAACGCCTTGCACTCTTCGGGCTCTCCTTCCTCATGCTCCTCTCCGCGGGCGCATGCGGGGAAAATCCAAGCGGCGAACAACCCGGCGGCGAACAGCCGGGCGGCGAACAACCCGGCGGCGAACAACCGGGCGGCGAACAGCCCGGCGGATCGAGCGGGTTCCAACCGTACGATGAGACGTTGCGCGAGACCGATCTCAGAACGCTCACGCCGCAGGAATACACCATGCTCAATCTCAGCGCGACGGACGACTTCGGGCGTTGCCTCGTCACCGTAGACGGAAAGGAGAACGGCGATCGGTATGTCGGCATGTTCTACTTCCTCTGGCTCGGACAGAACGGCGGACAGAGCGGCATCTACGATATGTCCGTCATGACGAACGACGGCAAGGACCTCGACGCCTTTCAGGATCCCAATGCGAGCCCCACGGACGCCTATCATTTCTGGGGCGAGCCCGTTTGGAGCTATTATAACTCCACCGACGAATGGGTCATCCGCAAGCAGATCGAGATGCTCACGCTCGCGGGCGTTGACTTCCTCGTATTCGACTGCACCAACGCATATCTCTACAAGGAAGTGACCGACGTTCTCTTTAAGGTCCTTCTCGAATATCAAAACGCGGGTTGGAACGTGCCCAAATTCATGTATTATATCGCCAACCGCGAATCGTACATGAAGAATCTGAAAGATGTCTACCACTACGCCTACGAGAACGACACCTATCGGTCGCTCTGGTTCGCGCCCGACGGGAAGCCTATCATCACGATGCACGACAATTTCTACTTCGAAGAGAACTACGGGCTCGATGTGAACAATCCCGAAGAGAAGGCGATCTCGGAGACTTTCCAATTCCGTCTCCGCCAGTGGCCGAACGAAGTATTCTGGGAGGACGGCATTCCGTGGATGGAATTTACGCCCAACGCGACCGACACCTATCAGCCCATCCATAACGGGTGGATGAACGTCTCCGTCGCCCAGCACGTCACCGTGCGCTTCTCGGATACCGTCGGCACGCAGGGACGCGGCTACGACCACCGCAAGGGCAAGACCGATCACAAGAACTTTGCGCAGGATCTCAACTATATTTCGCAGTGGCAGACCGTTCTCGAACATAAGGACGAAGTGAGATTCACCTTTGTCACCGGCTGGAACGAGTGGATCGCGCTCAAAATGAAGGACGAGAAGGGAACATTCTTCACCGTGGATACCTTCATCGCGGAATACTCCCGCGACCTCGAACCCTCGGAGAATCTCGGCGACAATTCCTATCTGCTCACCGCGCAGAAGATCCGTGAGAACAATTACACCGCGGCAAAGCACTATCAATATCCCGCGACGACCATCGACATTTCCAAAGACGACGCGCAGTGGGCGGACGTCCGCTCCTATGTGGATTTCACGAACGACTGCCTCGACCGCAACGGGCATGCGTTCGGCACCCGCCAGATGATCACCGATGAATCGGGCAGAAACGACATCTCGAACGTCAAGGTCGCGCGCGACGGAGAATATCTCTATTTCCGCGTGGAGACGGCGAAGGAGATCACCCCCTACGAACAGGGCGACACCCGCTGGATGAATCTCTGGATCAAGACCCGCAACGCGGAGAACACTTATTTCGGATACGATTACGTCATCAACCGCAACGTCAGCGGCGGAAAGTCGGAGATCTCGCATGCGAATGCGAACGGCGCTCTCGAAAAGAGCGGCGAAGCGGATATCCGCGTCGAAGGAAATGTAATGTTCGTGCGCGTGAAGCTCTCCGACCTCGGACTCGGCGGCGCGAACTATGACATCGAATTCAAAGTGACGGACAACGTCTCCTTAGAGTCGGTCGGAAAGAAGTATCTCGACTTCTACCGCACGGGCGACAGCGCGCCGATCGGGCGTCTCAACTATCGCTTCGGCTATTGATTTTGCCCCCCTGAAAGGGGAGCGCAAGCTCCTCCTGATATGGAAACGCCCCTCCTCGGGGCGTTTCTTTTGCAAAGGACAAAAAAGAGCGGTCCGGAGTAGCCGGACCGCTTTGCTTTTGGTTGACCGGAGCGCCGTTCGGACGCCCTGTGCAGGTTTATTCTCTGCCCGCCATCTTCTTATAGCCCGCAAGGCGCTCTTTCGAGCTCTCTTCGGTCTTTTTGAAGAGTTCGTCCGCGAGCTGAGGCTGCGTCTTTTTCAAGGACGCGTATCTCGTTTCGCCGAGAATGAACGCCTGATAGTCGCCCGTGGGATCCTTCGAATCGAGGATGAAGGGATTCTCGCCCTTCGCCGCGAGTTCGGGATTGTAGCGATAGAGCTGCCAATAGCCGCAGTCGACCGCGCTCTTCTCTTCCGCCTGAGACTTCGTCATATTGATGCCGTGGTTGATGCAGGGCGCGTATGCGATGATGAGGGAAGGTCCGTGGTAAGCCTCCGCCTCTTTGAGCGCCTTCACGAGTTGCGCCTTGTCCGCGCCCATCGCAACCTGCGCGACATATACATAGCCGTAGCTTGCCGCGATCATGCCGAGATCCTTCTTCTTCACGCGCTTGCCGCTCGAAGCGAACTTCGCAACCGCGCCGATGGGAGTGGACTTACTTGCCTGTCCGCCCGTGTTGGAATAGACTTCGGTGTCGAGGACGAGCACGTTCACATCTTCGCCGCAGGCGAGAACATGGTCGAGTCCGCCGTAGCCGATATCGTACGCCCAGCCGTCGCCGCCGATGATCCAGAAGGATTTCTTGACGAGGCAGTCCTTGTCCGCGAGGATTTCGTCCACAAGCGTCAGCTCTTCGCCTTCGCATTCCTTGCGGCAGCATTCGAGTTCTTGAATGAGCGCCGCGGAAGCGGTCTTGCTTGCCTCTGCGTCATTGCAGCCGTCGAGCCATGCGGTGAGCGGAGCGACGCATTCGGGATAGTCCTTCCACATCTCGGCAAGTTTCTCGATCTTCGACGCAAGCGCGCCGCGTCTTGCCTTATAGGCGAGATGCATGCCGTAGCCGTATTCCGCGTTGTCCTCGAACAGGGAGTTCGCCCATGCGGGACCGTGACCCTGTTTGTTGGTCGTGTAGGGGCAAGTGGGGGAGGAGCCGCCGTAGATCGACGAACAGCCCGTTGCGTTGGCGACGATCATGCGGTCGCCGAAAAGCTGGGTGACAACCTTGACATAGGGCGTCTCGCCGCAGCCCGCGCACGCGCCGGAGAATTCGAACAGGGAGGGCGTGAATTGCGATTTCTTGACGTCCGCCATCTTGACCGCGGAGAGATCGACTTCGGGAAGATCGACCGCGTAGTTCCAATTCTTCGCCTCTTGCTCTTCGAGTTCGGCAAACGGCGTCATGACGAGCGCCTTGTTGCCCTTCATGCCGGGGCAGACTTCCGCGCACACGCCGCAACCCATGCAGTCGAGCGGGCTCACCTGCATACGGAATTCATATCCCGGGATGCCCGTTGCGGGCTTGGTATCGAACGCTTCGGGTTTCTCCGCGCCGTTTGCGACGAGCGCGGGACGGATGCAGGCATGCGGGCAGACAAAGGAGCACTGGTTGCACTGCACGCAGTTTTCCTTGATCCACTTGGGAACGGTGACCGCAACGCCGCGCTTTTCGTATTTCGTCGTGCCGGTGGGAACGGATCCGTCCGCATTGAACGCGGAGGAGGGCAGTTTGTCGCCTTCGAGCGCGAGGATGGGCGCGATGACGTTCCTGAAATAGTCGTTATCGGCGAGTTTCACCATTTCCGCACCGTCGGTCGTGGTTGCCCACGCCGCGGGAATCTCGATCCTGACGAGATGTTCCTTTGCGGAGTCGATCGCGTTGTAGTTCATCTGGACAACCGCGTCGCCCTTTCTCGCAAAGGACTTGTATGCCATCTTCTTCATGTACTCGACCGCGTCGGAGTAGGGCATGATCTGTTCGTTGATGAGGAAGAACGCCGATTGCAGAATGGTATTCGTTCTGCCGCCGAGCCCGAGGGCGCGGGCGATCTTGATTGCGTCGATGACATAGAGTTTCGCATGCTTCTTCGCGAGGATGTTCTTCATCTTTGCGGGAAGGTTATGATCGAGCTCTTCGACCGTCGTCCAGGGCGCGTTCAGAAGGAATGCGCCGCCCTCTTTCAGGTCGCTCGCCATGTCGTAACGGATCACATAGGAGGGATTGTGGCAGGCGATGAAGTCCGCCGCGTCGATGAGATATTCGCTCTGGATGGGCGTCTTGCCGAAGCGGAGATGGGAGACGGTGATGCCGCCCGACTTCTTCGAATCGTAGAAGAAGTAAGCCTGCGCGTACATATCGGTGTGGTCGCC
>CANRGR010000041.1 GCA_947630245.1 uncultured Clostridia bacterium
GCGGAAGTCGAATTCCGTGACGGCGGGGTCTTCATCGACAGCGAGGGCGCAACATCCCACGAACTTTCCTCCGCACTCACCAAAGAGCTCCGCTCCTCCGTCTTTATGCTCGGCTCGCTTCTGACCCGCTTCCACCGCGCGGTCATCGCCTATCCCGGGGGATGCGACATCGGGCTGAGACCGATTGATTTGCACCTTTCCGCCCTCAAACGGTTGGGGGTCGGAATCGAGGAGCGCGACGGCTGTATCGTCTGTTCGTGCAAAACCCTCCGCGGCGCGGAGATCGCGCTGGACTTTCCGAGCGTCGGCGCGACCGAAAATATTCTGCTCGCCGCCGTCAAGGCGGAGGGGAGGACGGTGATCCAGGGCGCGGCGAAGGAACCCGAGATCGTCGATCTCATGAACTTCCTCAACCGCATGGGGGCGAAGATCGAGGGCGCGGGGACGGACGTCATCGAGATCGAAGGGGTGAAGGAGCTCCACGGCGTCGTCTACCGACCCGTCAAGGACCGCATCGAAGCGGGGACGTTCCTCATCGCGTGCGCCGTCTGCGGCGGCGAAATCGAGACGGAGGGGGTCTCGGGCGAGAATCTCGGTCTGCTTTTACATAAATTGCGTGAAAACGGTTGCAAAATCCATACAAAAAATGATAAAATAAGGATAGAGAGCACGGGAAGGCTGAAATGCAACCGCAGAATCGAGACGATGCCCTTCCCCGGCTTTCCCACCGATCTGCAAGCGCAGGCAACCGCGCTCAACTGCGGGGCGGAAGGCGGCGCGCTCATCGTGGAGAATCTCTTCGAGACGCGCTACAAGTATGTGCCCGAACTCAGGCGCATGGGGGCGGACATCGAAGTCAAGGGACGGAACGCCTTCGTCCGCGGGGTGTCCCGTCTGCACGGAGCGTCGGTCACCGCGGGAGATCTGCGCGGAGCCGCCGCCCTCGTCATCGCCGCGCTCGGCGCGGAGGGGACGAGCGAAGTGCTCGATCTTTCCTATCTCGACCGGGGATATTCCGACTTCGAGGGAAAACTGAAAAAGCTCGGCGCGAGTATCCGGAGGGTGAGGATCTGACGGGAGCGCGCCGTACGAGGTGCTACATATGAAAAAAACGCTGATCATGACGGGAATCGCCGTGGTTTTGCTCATTGCGGTGATTGCCGCCGCCCTCAACGCCGTCTTTACCGTGGCGCGCGTGCAGGTGGACTTTGTCCGCTACTCCGAGGCGGGGCTCGAAGATTCCCGCGCGCTGCAAAAGAAACTCGACGAAAAGTTCGTCGGCAGGAGCACGACCTTCCTCGATCTCGAAGAAGTCACGTCCGCCGTCGAGGAGTTTCCCTGCTTCAAGGTGGAGTATGCGCAAAAGGACTATCCCCGCACCGTCGTCCTCGGGATCACCGAGCGAAAGGAACTTCTCTCCTTCCGCCGCGAGAACGGGCTCTTTGCCGTCCTCGACGAAGAGGGAGTTTGGCTCTACGACAAGGAGAACAACTTAAACCGTCTCGGCGGGGAAAACATTCTTCTCGACGGGTTCGGGATCACGGCGGAAGAGCAGGGAAAGATCGCGTCGGGGGACTATTTCGACTGCGTCCTTTCCTTCATGAAGGTGTTTGTCAAGCGGTATGAAAATCCCCGCGCGAACGTCGTTTCCTTCTCCCTCATGAAGCCCGACAACGCGCTCGCGGGAGAGTATTTCCTCCGCCTTCGCATGCAGGAGGGCGTGACCGTCGATCTCTATTCGCCCACGCATCTCGCCGAAGAGAAGGCCGCCGCCGTCGTGATGGAGTACGATTCCCTCTCCGACGCCGAACGTCTGTACGGATATTTCGACGTCGTGGACAGCGTGGACGGCGGGTTTACGGTCAGCAAACACCGTGACACGCCGCCCGTCGGCGCATGAGCCGCTCCGAACGGGGCGCCGCCGAAGCCGCCCGACCCGTATCGCTCCCGAAAAGGGAGCGTTTTTTTGCTTCCGCCCCACAAAATGCTGTGCAATCCCTTGACATTTCCTCGCTATTTTGTTATAATCATGAAAGAATATACTATGGGGAAAAGCTATGGCAGGCAAGAGTGTCGCGGTTTTGGATATCCGTTCCTCCGAAGTGGCGGTCTTTGTCGGGGAGAGAGGCGTCAACCACACGATCGTGTTTCAGGCGAGCAAGACCGAGCCCTACGGCGGATACGAGAACGGGGAGTTCTATGACGTCGAAGATCTTTCCCGTGCCGTCAACCGCGCGTTGGAGGCGGTCGAGCAGATCATCGGCGGGAGGCTTCGCACGGTCTATGTGGGCGCGCCCGGAGATTTCACCCTCGTCGTGCCCAAAGAACAGGTCGTGGGGTTTCCCAAGCGCGTCAAAATCGGCGCAAAGGAACTCGACGCTCTCTTCGAGAGCGGGAAGGAGAAGATCAAGGGCTACCGCTTCATGCGCGTGTCGAGCATGATCTTCACGACGGCGGACAACCGCCGCGTCGCCGATCCCACGGGCGTCTATTCGACGGGACTTTCCGGCGTGCTCTCCTATTTCTACTGTTCCGAATACTTCGCAAAGACAATCGAGGGAATCTTTGCCGGGACGAAGATCTCGCTCCGCTTCCTTCCCACCCAATTCGCGATGGCGTCCTATCTCATTCCGCCCGAAACGCGGGACGAATATGCGCTCTTCCTCGACGTGGGATTTCTGTCCTCGACCGTCTGCGTGCTTCTCGGCAACGGCGTGCTGGCACAGCGCACCTTCTGGGCGGGACAAGGTCAGATCGCCGTCCGCCTGATGCAAAGATTTTCGCTTCCCTACGAGGCGGCTGTCTCGCTCCTCACCCGCTCCAATCTCTATCTCAAAAAAGAGGCGAAGAGCAGGGAGTTCGTCTATCAGGGCGTCGGCTACGAGATCGGCACGGAGCCGTTTCTCGAAGAGATCAAGGCGGGGCTCGACGGGCTCTGCGAAGAAGTGGGGGCGTTCCTCGAAGAATGTTCGGGCAAGGAACTCGACATGAAACCGCTCTATGTCACGGGCGAAGGACTCGACGGGATCCGCGGCGCGCTCGAACACATGAGCAAGCGGCTCAACTGCGTCTGCGAACAGCTCGCGCCCGATCTTCCCTACTACAACAAACCGTCGATGAGCTCGCGCATCGCCCTTGTCGACATGGCATTCGAAGATAACCGCAAAAGCGGATCAATATTCAGATTATTAAACGTTTTCGGAGGTTGAAACAATGTACAATGACAATATCCCCTTTGTGGGAAGAGATAATTATCCGCCCGAACGTCCCCAGACGACGCAACCGCAACAGCCTGTGGAGCCCGAATACAGCGGCAAAGCGCGCATCCGGGTGATCGGCGTTGGCGGCGCGGGCAACAATGCCGTCAACCGCATGATCGACGCGGGAATCACGAGCGCCGAATATGTCGCGGTCAATACCGACGCGCAGATTCTCGCCTGCAACAAGGCGGAGGTCAAGATCCAGATCGGCGCGCATCTCACGAAGGGGCTCGGCGCGGGCGCAGATCCCGAGATCGGCAGGCTCGCCGCGGAGGAGAGCAAGGACGCGCTCGTCAAGGCGGTCGAAAAAACCGATCTTCTCTTCATCACCGCGGGTATGGGCGGCGGAACGGGAACCGGCGCGGCTCCCATCATCGCCAAGATCGCAAAGGATCTCAAAATCCTCACGGTCGCCGTGGTCACGGAGCCCTTCTCCTTTGAGGGCAAGCGCAGAATGGACAATACGATGAGAGGGCTCGACAATCTCAGAAAGTATGTCGATACGCTCATCATCATTCCCAACGAAAAGATCGGGGACGTCGTGCCCAAGAACGCGCCGATGTCCGAGGCGCTCCGCGTGGCGGACGAGGTCTTGAAACAGGGCATCCGCGGGATTGCGGATCTCATTGTCACGCCCGCCCTCATCAATCTCGACTTCGCAGACGTGAAGGCGATCCTCAAAGACAAGGGGCTCGCGCACATGGGCGTGGGCGTTGCGAAGGGGGAGAACAGAATCGTCGAGGCGGTCCGTCTCGCCGTCAACTGCCCGCTCCTCGAAACTACGATCGAGGGCGCGACGGGCGTCATCATCAATGTGGTTGGCGGCAACGATCTCACCTTCGAGGAAGTCCGTCTTGCCGCGAATCTCATCCACAGCGTCGTCGATTTCTCCGCGAACATCATCTTCGGCGCATGTATTGATGAAAACATCAACGACGAGGTGGAAGTCACCGTCATCGCAACGGGATTCCCTTCGAACGGATTCCGCGCGGATCCGCCCCGTCCTTCGAATGTCCAGCAGGGGTATCCTCAACAGCGCCCGCAGCAGCCTCAGCAGCCCGCGCGTCCCGCGGCGCCCGGTGCGCCTCTTCCTCCGCAGGGAAGAGCGCCTCAGCAG
Organism: uncultured Clostridia bacterium; assembly: GCA_947630245.1. Taxonomy (GTDB): domain Bacteria; phylum Bacillota; class Clostridia; order Christensenellales; family Borkfalkiaceae; genus Gallimonas. Next base: position 4,378 of record CANRGR010000041.1, read on the forward strand.
CCGCAACAGCCCGCGCGTCCCGCCTACAACCAGCCCGCACAGCCCGCTTACCCGCAGCAGAACGGGTACGCCCGTCCCGCACAGCCTGCGTATCCCTATCAACAGCCGCAGCAGAACGGGTATCCTCAGCAGCAGGGCTATGCGCCGCAACAGCCGCAACAGCAGGGATATTACAATCAGCCCCAACAGAGCGCATATCCCCAACAGCCGCAGGACATGGAGACGGAGCGGAATTATCAGGCGCCCGAAACGGAACCCGATGACGACGACATCGACACGTCTCCCCGCGACCAGAAACCGCTTCCCGATTTCGTGAGACGGCTCATCAAAAAGAAGAACTGAGTTTCTTGAATCCGCCCGAACGGGCGGATTTATTTTGCCCGAACGGGCGGGAAAAACATATGAAGAGGGGATGCGGGCTTGACAAATTCCGCGCCGCGTGGTATAATCGCAGAAAAAAGGAGGAGTGTTATGTTAAAAGATCTCGGAGTGAAACCGTATGTGTTTCCGATGCCCGTCCTGCTCATCGCAACGTACGGAGAGGATGGAACGGTTGACGTCATGAACATGGCGTGGGGAGGAATCTGCGCCGAAAATATGGTGGCGCTCAACATCAGCGAAGATCATAAGACGACGGAAAATATCAGAAAACGGGGCGCGTTCACGCTGTCGGTTGCGGACATTCCCCACATCGCCGAGGCGGATTTCTTCGGCATTGCGACGGGAAACAAGATGGGGGACAAGTTTGAGCGGTCGGGACTCACTGCCGTGAAGAGCAAGCATGTCGACGCGCCCGTCGTTACGGAGTTCCCGCTCACCCTCGAATGCAAAGTCGTGCAGATGGGGGAGGAGAAGTCCGGATACCGTGTGCTCGGCGAGATCGTAAACGTCCTTGCCGACGAAAAAGTGCTTGACGACAGGGGAAAAATCAATCCCAAGAAGCTCAATGCGTTTGTGTTCGACCAGATGGGAAGCGGCTATTATGCGATCGGCGAGAAGGTTGGGCAGGCGTGGCAAAGCGGCGCTCCGCTCATGAAAAAAATAAGATGAGTTCCGTCCTGCTCGGATTTGACGCGGGGCGGAGATTCGTATATCTTGTGTACTATGTGTGACATAGTACACAAGATACCGCTTCCTTTGTTTAGGGAAATATTTTGAAGATTTTGATCGAATTTCTTGCGTCGCCGCCCATATTATGGTATAATGACGGCGGTGGGCAAGAGATAGGATGTCTATCGGGAGGGTAACGATGAAAAAGACGGTTTCGGCGCTTCTTTCGCTGTTGCTTGGCGGATCGCTTCTCGTTTCTTTTGCGGGGTGCGCGCCCAAAGAGCAGGGCGATAAACTTGACAGCGCTCCCAACGGGAATGAGCTCGTCGGCAACTATGATCCGGTTGCCGATGACGGCACGGTGAGCGGGATTGACAAGAGCGATCCCGGAACTTGGTTCGACGGGAACAAGGAAGCCCTTCCGACCCGGGAACAGTGCGGCGAAATTACCGTCGGGATGAGGCTGAATGAGGTCATCGGAAAAATCGGAAAGCCCCAGAGGGACATCGGCTACGGCGCGTGGCTCTTTCAGTTCGACGTTGCGGACGGCTCCGTCTTTACGGTGACGTTTGTGCTCGATACATCGGCGGATCCGTCCGTTCCGACCTATGATGAATTGATCGTTGATACGGTTACCTTCGATAGGGAGGTTCCCGACGTCTACTTCCCGCAACAGATTGTTTTGAGCGAGCTCTATCCGTGGATGGGGGAACTCAAAGCGGGGGATATTGTTCGGGTCCGCTATGAACATGCCTTTCTCGGGGTTGCGCCGTATCACAATTTGAGAAATATTTCCTACTCGACGGATCCAACGGATATTGCAAACGCCTACCGGCTTTTCTCTTCGCCGCTTCATGCCATTTCCGAAAGCGAGGGGCAAATAGACGGGGGCGGATATGTCCGATACGATTTCATTACGGCGGAAGAGACTTATTCCGTCACGATTTCCAATGGCACCGTTTGGATCGGCGGGCAGTATTACCGCTTTGACGGCGATCTTTTTGAATTTTCTGCCCCCGAAGTGGATTGCCACGCGTTCGTCACTTATATTCCCGACGATCCCTATGAGATCTTCACTTATGCGGAGGAGAGTGAGAAGGTCTGTGACGGTCAAGGATTGGGCGAATTTGAATTTCAGATTTACGACGGCTTGCTCGAAAATGCGCCCCGCTATATTCTGAAAAGCGAGGGCGGGGTCAATCTCTTGATTTTGTCCGCGGATAAATTTCTCATCGAGGGCGAAAAAAATACGGTAATCTATCAAATTACGGGAGAAAAAGACTTTTCGGAATTGTTCGCATAATTTTCGGTAATACCCTTTCGGCGCGCAAAGGGCGCGCCACCTTCCCCTCGGGGGACAAGGGATTACATGCTCCCGCCACAAAGTCTACAAAAAGGGTCTTGCGACCCTTTTTTTGTACATCTCCCGCCGCCGTCAAAGGACAGAACTAAAAAAAAGGGCTTCTCAGCCCTTTTTTATCATTTTGTATTTACCTTAGCGACTCACGGAAATTCTTAGTACATTCCGTCCATGCCTGCGGCGGGAGCCGCGGGAGCGGGAGGAGTGGGGATATCCGTCACGATCGACTCGGTGGTGAGGAGGGTCGAGGCGACGGACGCCGCGTTCTGCAAGACGGACCGCGTGACCTTCGTCGGGTCGATGATTCCGCTCTTGACCATATCCGTGTACTCGTTTTTCAAAGCGTCGAAGCCGAAGGCGGGCTTGCCGTTCGTGAGGATCTTGTCGACGACGACCGATCCGTCCATGCCGGCGTTCTTCGCGATCTGGCGGACAGGTTCCTCGCACGCTTTCAGAATGATGGAAGCGCCCGTCTTTTCGTCGCCCGAGAGCGTTTCGACCAACTTTTGCAGCACGGGAACGCAGCTCAGAAGGGCAGAGCCGCCGCCCGGGACATAGCCTTCTTCGACTGCCGCGCGGGTTGCCGCCAAAGCGTCGTCGATGCGGAGCTTCTTCTCCTTCATCTCGACCTCGGTTGCCGCGCCGACATTGATCACCGCAACGCCGCCCGCGAGTTTCGCAAGGCGCTCCTGCAATTTTTCCTTGTCGTAATCGGACGTCGTGACTTCGATCTGCGATTTGATGGAGGCAACGCGCGCCTTGATCGCTTCCTTGTCTCCCGCGCCGTCGATGATCGTCGTGTTGTCCTTGTCAACTTTGACCTGATTCGCTCTGCCGAGCATGTCGAGCGTCGCGTCTTTGAGTTCATAGCCGAGATCGGACGTGATGACCGTGCCGCCCGTCAGGGTTGCGATATCTTCGAGCATTGCCTTTCTTCTGTCGCCGAAGCCGGGCGCCTTGACCGCCACGCAGTTGAACACGCCTTTGAGCTTGTTGACGATGAGTGCGGCGAGTGCGTCGCCCTCGATGTCCTCCGCAATGATGAGGAGCCGCTGTCCCTGCTGCGCGAGGGGCTCGACGATGGGAAGAATCTCCTGCAAATTGCTGATCTTCTTATCGGTGATGAGGATGTAGGGCGAATCGAGCACAGCTTCCATCTTGTCGGTATTCGTGACCATGTAGGCGGAAGCATAGCCTCTGTCGAACTGCATGCCCTCGACGGTGGTGAGCTCGGTCGTCATGGACTTGCCCTCTTCCACGGTGATTACGCCGTCCTTGCCGACGATCTCCATCGCCTTTGCAATGAGTTCGCCGACCGTTTCGTCGCCCGCGGAGATGGAAGCGACCTGCGAGATCGCCTTCTTGCCGTCGACCGTCTTGGAGATGGATTTGATCTGTTCGACCGCCGCCTCGACCGCCTTGTCGATTCCCTTTTTCAAGATGATGGGATTTGCGCCTGCGGCGAGGTTTTTGAGCCCTTCGCGGATGATCGCCTGCGCGAGCAGAACCGCGGTGGTGGTGCCGTCGCCCGCGACGTCGTTCGTCTTGGTGGAGACTTCCTTCACGAGCTGTGCGCCCATGTTTTCGAACGGATCGGAAAGTTCGATCTCTTTCGCGATGGTAACGCCGTCGTTCGTGATGAGCGGCGCGCCGAACTTCTTGTCGAGCACGACGTTTCTGCCTTTGGGACCGAGCGTGATCTTAACGGTATCGGCGAGGACGTTGACGCCCGTTTCGAGCGCTTTTCTTGCGTCGTCGCCGTATTTGATTTGCTTTGCCATGATATTTGATTCTCCTTTATTACAAAATATTGATTGATATTGGGTATTTCTGCGGACGGCGGACTGTGCCGCGCGAGGGGGTTATTCCACGACCGCCAGAATATCGCTCTGTTTGATGATGGTGAACTCCTTGCCGTCGACTTTGAAGTCCGACCCCGCATATTTGGAGCAGAGAACCTTATCGCCCGGTTTCACCTGCATCACGGTCTCCTTGCCGTCCACGACGCCTCCGGGACCTACCGCGACGACGACGCATGTCTGCGGTTTTTCCTGTGCCGAAGAGGGGAGAATGAATCCGCTCTTGGTCTTTTCTTCGACGGTCAGCGCTTCCACGACGACTTTGTCGAACAACGGTCTGATATTCATAAATAACCTCCGAATTGCTTTTTGCAGTTGCCTGCCTTTGTTCCTATTTATTATAAACGGCATGAGGGGAATGTCAAACACAAAACGGAACATTTTTTGGAAATTTTTGTATTCTTTTTCGGACGCCCGTTCGTCCGCTTCCCGAATCCGCTTGCGCTTGTCCGCGATCTGTGCTATAATGGCGTTGGAGGAAAAGATGGAAAAGTGGGATAAACGGTTTATGGAACTCACCGAGGAAGTGGGATCATGGGCAAGCTGTCTCCGCCGCAAGGTGGGGGCGATCGTCGTCCGCGACAAACGCGTGATGACGACGGGCTACAACGGCGCGCCCGCGGGCATCCGCTCCTGCGCAGAGCGGGGAGAGTGCCTCCGCATCAAGAATAACATTGAGAGCGGCACCCGCGCAGAACTCTGCTACGCCGCCCATGCCGAACAGAACGCCATCATTCAGGCGGCGAAATACGGCGTGAATATCTATGGCGCAACCCTCTATTGCACCCATCAGCCCTGCGTGATCTGCGCCAAAATGATCATCAACGCGGGCATCGAGCGGGTCGTCTACAAAGAGGGGTATCCCGACGAGTTTTCGATGGAACTCTTCCGCGAGGCGGGGACGAAAGTCGAAAAATACGAATAGCCGTGACCTTCTACATGCGGCTCCTCCCCGGCCCTTCGAAATGATCTCGGCGGGGAAAAAGACGGTTGAAATCCGCCTGTTCGACGAGAAGCGCCGCCGTCTCTCCGTCGGCGACTCGATTGTGTTCCGCCGTACGGACGGGCGGGACGAACTTGCCGCGGAGATTGTTGCGCTCCATACCGCTCCGGATTTCGGGGAGCTCTTCCGCCGGGAGGGAATGCCCGAAAAGGCGGGATTTTGCGGCGCGAGCTCCGAGGAGTGCGCGCGGATGATGCATGCGATCTATTCCCCGGAGGCGGAGAAAACGTACGGCGCGCTGGGGATCGAAATCAAATTATCAAAAACAGAAAAGGAGAAGTTATGAATCCGGTCGTCACATTCGAAATGGAGAACGGCAAGACGTTCAAGGCGGAGCTCTGCCCCGACGTTGCGCCCAACACCGTGAACAATTTTATCTCTCTCGTGAAGAAGGGGTTCTACGACGGGCTCATCTTTCACCGCGTCATCGCGGGGTTCATGATTCAGGGCGGGGATCCGACGGGGACGGGAACGGGCGGTCCCGGCTATCGCATCAAGGGGGAGTTCCGCGACAACGGAGTTCCCAATCCTCTGCGGCATGACAGAGGGGTTCTCTCGATGGCGCGTGCGTACGATCCGAATTCCGCGGGATCACAGTTCTTTATCATGCACAGGGAGGGATTCTATCTCGACGGACAGTATGCCGCCTTCGGCAGAGTGACGGAGGGGATGGACGTCGTGGATGAGATCGCGACGACGCGGACGGGGCGCGGAGACCGCCCTGTTGCGGAACAGCGCATGAAACGGGTCACGGTGGAGACGTTTGGCGTCGAATATCCTGCTCCGAACACGCTGTAACATCAAAAAAATAAATCGAGATCTCAAAAAATGGAGATTAGCATAGTATTATGTCAGACAAAGTATTCTATGAAAACCCGCTGAACACCCGCTATGCGAGCAAGGAGATGCAGGCGAATTTCGGCGACGAGAAGCGGTTCCGCCTCTGGCGAAAGCTCTGGATCGCGCTCGCCGAGAGCGAGATGGAGCTCGGGCTTCCCATAACGCCGCAGCAGATCGAAGAATTGAAGGCGCATGAGACGGACATCGACTATGAAAGCGCCGAGGCGTACGAACGGGAGACGCGGCACGACGTGATGGCGCACATCCGCGCGTACGGCGACGCGGCGCCCGGGGCGAGAGGGATCATCCATCTCGGCGCCACGAGCTGTTTTGTCGATTGCAATTCCGAACTCATGATCCTGCACGACGGACTTTTGATCCTGCGGAAGAAGCTCGTCAACGTCATGGATAAACTTCGCCGCTTCGCTCTCACATATCGGGATCTTCCCACGCTCGGGTTCACCCATCTGCAACCCGCGCAGCTCACGACGGTGGGAAAGCGCGCGACGCTCTGGCTCCAAGATCTGATGCTCGACTATGAGAATCTCGAACACCTTCTTGCGCACTTCCGCCTGCGCGGCGTAAAGGGTACGACGGGTACGCAGGCGAGTTTTCTCGATCTCTTCGACGGCGACGGGGAAAAGGTCAAGGAACTTGAACGCAAAGTCGTGGAGAAGCTCGGCTATGAGGCCGTGTACGGCGTGACGGGGCAGACCTATCCCCGCAAATTCGACTACAATGTTCTCTGCGTGCTCTCGCAGATCGCGCAGAGCGCATATAAATTCAGCAACGATATCCGAATCCTTCAAAATATGAAGGAAGTGGAGGAGCCCTTTGAAAAGACGCAGATCGGATCCTCGGCGATGGCGTACAAGCGCAATCCGATGCGCTCCGAGCGCATGGGCAGCCTGTGCCGCTACATGATTTCACTTCCGATGAACAGCGCGATCACCGCCTCGACCCAATGGTTCGAGCGCACGCTCGACGACTCGGCAAACCGCCGCATCGTCAACGCGCAGGCGTTCCTCACCGTCGACGCCGTTCTCAATCTCTATATGAATATCGCCGAAAATCTCGTCGTCTACGACAAGGTGATCGCAAAACACGTCGCGGCGGAGCTCCCGTTTATGGCGACGGAGAACATCATCATGGAATGCGTGAAGGCGGGCGGGGACAGACAGGAACTGCATGAACGCATCCGCGTGCTCTCGCAGGAAGCGGGCGCGTCGGTCAAACGGGAGGGAAAGGACAACGATCTCATCGAGCGCATCGGGAAGGATCCGCTCTTTTCCGCCGTCCGTGGGAGACTGGACGAAATTCTCGATACTAAAAAATTTGTGGGGCGCGCCCCCGCGCAGACCGAAGAATTCATCCGCCGTGAGATTGATCCCATCCTTCGGCGGCATGAGGATCTGCTCGGAGAGACGGGCGCCGTCCATGTATAAGGAGGAACGATGGAGACTGTGCTTGTGACGGGGGGAGCGGGTTATATCGGCTCGCACACCGTCGTCGAACTGCTTTGCCGCGGATACGACGTCGTCGTGATCGACAATCTCTGCAATTCGGACAGGGAGGCGCTCCGCCGCGCCGAACGGATCGCGGGACGGAAGGTGATCTTCTATGAAAACGACGTGCGCGACCGCGCCGCGCTCGAACTCATCTTTGCGGCGCACGAGATCGACTGGGTGATCCACTTTGCGGGGCTCAAAGCGGTCGGCGAGAGCGTGCAAAAGCCGCTTTTGTACTATACAAACAATCTCGACTGCACGCTGGTACTGCTCGAAGCGATGCAAAAGGCGGGCGTAAAGCGCCTCGTGTTCTCCTCCTCGGCGACCGTCTACGGCGAGCCCGAGCGCCTTCCGCTCGATGAGGAGTGCCGCACGGGCGGGGTCAGCAATCCCTACGGCGCGACGAAGTACATGCAGGAGACCATTCTGAGTGATCTTGCCGCCGCGGACCCGGGGTGGACGGTCGTTCTGCTCCGCTATTTCAATCCCATCGGCGCGCACGAGAGCGGGCTCATCGGAGAGGACCCGGCGGGGATTCCCAACAATCTCATGCCGTATGTGGCGCAGGTTGCGAGCGGGAAGCTGGAACGGATCCGCGTGTTCGGGAACGATTATCCGACCCCGGACGGCACGGGCATCAGGGATTACATCCATGTCGTCGATCTTGCAAAAGGGCACATCGCCGCGATCGAAAAATTGCACGAACCCGGGCGCTATGTCTACAATCTCGGCACGGGGAACGGATACAGCGTCCTCGAAGTCATCAGAACGTTCTCCGAAGTGTGCGGGCGGGAACTTCCCTATACCGTCGTTGGGCGCCGCGCGGGGGACCTGCCGGAGTATTACGCGTCGAGCCGCAAGGCGGAGCGCGAACTCGGTTGGCGTGCGGAGTATGATCTCAAAAAAATGTGCGTCGATCAATGGAATTGGCAAAAAAATAACCCCAACGGCTATAAAAATTGACCTAAGCATAGTACTATGCGTGACATAGTATTTGAATTATCCGCGGTTTTCCCGCGGATTTTGTCATGTCTGTCCCGATTTTCGCACGCTTGATGGTATGATGGAAGTGTGAAAAAATCGGGAGGTTTTTTATATTGCAGACCATAACCATCAATGTGAAGGAGAAGATTGCGTCGACGACGTTTGACGAGGTTGTCTCCTTCAACAACGTTTACCGTCTCCAATTCGACTTGGACGCCGAGTGGGACGAATTCGAACAGCGCTCCGCCGTCGTGCTCTGGGCGGGCGGCTATGCGGAGAAACTCTTTACGGGCTCCTCCTGCGACATGCCGCAGATCGACTCCGCGGACGCGGAGACCGTGCTCGTCGGGGCGTACGGCGTAAAGGGCGAGATGCGGATCGCCTCGTCCTTTGTGCTTCTCCGCTGCCGTGCCGGCGCCCACACGATGCCGCTTGCGCGAACTTCCGTCTCCCTCGCCGAGCAGATTCTCTCCTTCCTCACCGAGAAGGATTGGTCCATTTTCGAGGAGAAAGTGGCGGGTGGGATCTATTCCGCCGTGCGGGTCAATCCGTTCGGACTTGTCACCGGGGGATGGAGCATTCTCGAAGTGGGCGAAGAGGGACAGACCGAGCCCTCCGCAAAGCTCGCCGACGGCGGACTCTTTTTCCGCCTTTCGGAGGGGATCTATACGCCTTATTATTATAAGGACGGCGCGCTCGTCCCGCTCTCCCTGTCGGCGGGGGGCGGATTTGGCGGGCATACGCTCACGGTCGGGGAGAAGAGATACGACGGGAGCGCGGATGTGGAGATTTCGGCGGAGGATTTGGGGCTCGCCGACGTTGCGACATCGGGCAGTTACAACGATTTGACAGACAAGCCGAGCTTTTCCTCTGCCGTGACGTCGGTCAACTCCAAGACGGGCGACGTCGTGCTCTCGGCAAAGGATTTGGGGCTCGCCGACGTTGCGACGTCGGGAAGTTATAACGATTTAACGGACAAGCCCGAATTTACTTCCGCCGTGACGTCCGTCAACGGAAAGACGGGAAAAGTCGTGCTCTCGAAGAGCGATGTCGGGCTCGGGAGCGTGCCGAATACCGACACGACGAACGCGTCAAATATCACGAAGGGGACCTTAAATTCGCTCAGACTTTCGGGGAGCGCGGTCAAAGCGGGTAAGAACGTCTCCGTTTCGCACAGCGCCGAGACGGGAGAGTTCACCGTCTCCGCGGAGGACGCGCCCGTCAGCTCGGTCAACGGACTGACAGGCAAGGTCGTCATCTCCAAGAACGATTTGGGACTTGCGAAGGTGGCGATCTCGGGTTCCTACGGCGATCTTGTCGACGCTCCCGACTTCAATGCGCCCGTCACCTCGGTCAACGGGCAGACGGGGAACGTCGTCATTTCGAAGAACGATTTGGGACTCGCCGACGTCGCGATTTCGGGCAGCTACAACGATCTGACGGACAAGCCGAGCTTCTCCTCCGCCGTGACGTCGGTCAACTCCAAGACGGGCGCGGTCGTGATCTCGAAGAACGACTTGGGGCTCGGGAACGTCAAGAACGTCGACACGACGAACGCGTCGAACATTTCGCAGGGGACCTTAAATTCGCTCAGACTTTCGGAAACCGCGGTCAAAGCGGGCAAGAATGTCTCCGTTTCGCACAGCGCCGAGACGGGGGAATTTACCGTCTCCGCGGATGACGCGCCCGTGACGTCGGTCAATGGGCTGACGGGCAAGGTCGTCATCTCCAAGAATGATTTGGGGCTCGCGAAGGTGGCGATTTCCGGGGCTTACAGAGATCTGATCGGCGCGCCCGATCCCGATTCCTTTGTGACGTCGGTCAACGGACAGACGGGCAAGGTCGTCATCTCCAAGAACGACTTGGGGCTCGCCGACGTTGCGATTTCGGGCAGCTATGAAGATCTGACGGACAAACCCTCTCTCGACGCGCTCGTGACGTCCGTCAACGGACAGCACGGCGACATCGTGATCTCCAAGAACGATCTGGGACTTCCCCGCGCCGCGCTCACGGGCTCTTATAACGATCTCACCGATCAGCCCGATCTTTCCTCCCTCGTGACGTCGGTCAACGGACAGCACGGCGCAGTCGTCATCTCCAAGAACGATTTGGGGCTCGCCGACGTCGCGATTTCGGGCTCCTATACCGATCTCACCGACACGCCCGATCTTTCGGACGTGGTCACGTCCGTCAACGGACTGCACGGCGCGGTCGTCATCTCCAAGAACGATTTGGGACTCGCCGAGGTTGCGCTCTCGGGAAAGTATTCCGATCTCATCGACGCGCCCGATCTGTCCGACGCAGTCACGTCGGTCAACGGGCAGACGGGGGAAGTCGTCATCTCCAAGAACGATTTGGGACTCGCCGACGTCGCGCTCTCGGGAAAGTATTCCGATCTCATCGGCGCGCCCGACCCCTCCGCGGCGGTCACGTCCGTCAACGGAAAGACGGGGGAGGTCGTCATCTCCAAGAACGACTTGGGACTTGCGAAGGTCGCGATCAGCGGGAGCTACAACGATCTTTCCGACATCCCCGCCTCCGGCGTGCTCTCGGTGAACGGGCAGACGGGCAGGGTCGTCATCTCCAAGAACGATTTAGGGCTCTCGCGGGTGACAAACGACCGCCAGATGCCTCTCTCCGTCGGCTACGAGCTGGGGACGGACTTCGACACCCTCTCGCAGACCGGATTTGTGCGCCTGCGCGGGTCGTCCACCTTCCCCTGTGCGAATGCGCCCACGTCCAAGTCGAACCCCTCGGGAGCCGACTGCGATTGGTTCCTGCTCGTGGTCTCGATGGAGGACGGCTCCGACGTCGTCACCCAAGTCGCCTTTTCCGTCCGCGCCGACTGCTCGATCCGCATGCGAAATTGCAGCAATCATGTCTGGTCCGCGTGGAGGCAGATCGCAACCTGACGCGATAAAACGACCCGTTTTGCCCATACTCGGAGTGTGGCTTATCGGAAAGTTTTTGTGGAAGTGACGGCAAAATTCGCACGGGAAGGGGGACTCAGACCTCTTTTCGTCGTCTATGAGGACGGACGGATCTTCGAGATCGAGCGGGTAAAGGCAGTGGAACGCGCGCCCGCGCGGGTCGGCGCCGCCCTCCCCGTGCGCTACACCTGCGTCATCCGCGGGAGCGAACATTGGCTCTATCTCGAACCGGAGAGATCGCGCTGGTTCGTAGAGACGTTCCGCTGAGCGGACTTTTCCGCCGCATCTTTCCGCGGTCTTCCATCCCGAATTCCATTTTTTAAGATCTGTGCCCGAAAAGCGCAGATCTTTTTCCGCGTTCGGGGATTTGACAGAACGCCCGCCGTGAGATATAATGACACCGAGCGGGGCTCAAAGATAATCGAAAAGGAGAA
>CANRGR010000042.1 GCA_947630245.1 uncultured Clostridia bacterium
CTCACTCATGTCGCATTGCGCCAACAGTTATCAACTGTTGGCAGGATGCAATGCTCCACCCTTTCAGGGACAGCAAGGGGTGCTTCGCGAAAAACCGCGGCGCGCCATTTCAAAATACGTCATGTTGAGCGTAGTCGAAACATCGCCTTGATTTTAAGACTGCGGCGATTCCTCGACAGGCTCGGAATGACGTAATCAATATAGCGTATCGGTCTGACAACGTAATCTCTTAAATCCCCATGCGCGGAGCAGGGTCTCCCTGCGGTAGCGCACACAATTTGCCGAATCCTTTCGGCTTGTTGTCCGATGAAATGAACAAGAGGACAAATGAGTTAAGACGTAGGAGCACGTTTCCTCACGGAAATTCTTTACGAAGCGCGGCGGCGCGCCGCTTGCGGCAAGCCGCAAGCGAGCAAAGAATTTCGTGAATTGAGGCGAGCAAGCAATCGCGTGAATTTTCCCTCACGGAAATTCTTTTCGATCGACACCCCTTCCGTCCCCTTCGGGGACACCCACCCCAGAGGGGTGGGCAAGGGGGGACGGGAGCAAAGAATTTCGTGAATTTCGTGAACATCTCTGCGCGGAGCAGGGTCTCCCTGCGGCAGCGCCCACAAGTTGCGCGATACTTCGCGCTTATTGTCCGATGAAACGAACGAGAGGACAAGTAAGTTAAGGCGTAAAAGCACATTTCCTCACGGCGATTGCTTTCGAAGCCGTAGGCGAGCAAGCAATCGCGTGAATTTCCCCTCACGGAATTTTTCCGTCAGGAAAAATTCGTGAAAATCTCAGCTGTCCGCAAGCGCCCGCAATGTCGCTGCCCATGCTGCGGCGCAACGTCGCCGAAATGCCCTGCTGCGTCAGGACTTCCAGAAATCTGCGCGCGTCGCGCTCCGCCGCCGCCTTCAAGGATCGCTCCTTCACTTCGTTCAATCTGATGAGATTGACATGGCAGGGTCTCCCCTTCAAGAGCTTCGCAAGCGCGAGCGCATGCGCCTCATCGGCGTTTTCGCCCGAGATCAGGGTATATTCGAAGATGTATCTCCGCCCCGTCTTTTCGAAATAATAGGCGCAGGCGTCGAGGATATCCGAAATTTTATATTTGTTCGCGATCGGCATCGTGCGGGCGCGTTCCTCGTCGCACGTCGCATGCAGGGAGACGGTCAGATTGAGCCCGATCCCCTCCGAGGCAAACCTTCTCATCTCGGGAACCAGCCCGCAGGTGGAGAGGCTGATGTTCCGCGCGCCGATCCGGATCCCGCCCTCCGCGGTGACATTGTGCAGAAAGCGCACGACGTTCTCGTAATTGTCGAACGGCTCCCCGCTGCCCATGAGCACGAGATTCGTCACGGCGCGGTCCTTGACCGTTCCGCCTTCGGCGCGGTTGACGGTCAAAACCTGCGAGAGGATCTCCCCCGCCGTCATATCGCGCACCCGCCCGCCGAGGGTGGAGGCGCAGAATTTACAACCCATGCGGCAGCCGACCTGCGTGGACACGCACTGCGTATTCCCGTAGTTATTCCGCATGAACACGCCCTCGACGAGATTCCCGTCGGCAAGGGCAAAGAGAAATTTTTTCGTGCCGTCCTCCCGCGAGACCAGCGTTTCGACGATCTTCACGGGTTCCTCTTCATACGTTTCGAGGAGCGAAGCGCGCAGGGCGGACGGAATAGGCAATTCGGAGATCTTTTTGCCCTGCATGAGCCCGAGAAAGATCTGATCCGCGCGGAAGGTCCGTTCTCCGAGCGAGGCGACGAGCGCCGCGATCTCCTCCTTCGAAAGATCCTGCAAAATCTTCTTCATGCCCTTCTCCTCATCTTCGACACATAAAATCCCGCGCCGAACGCCTCGTCGGGCAAAAATTGCAGACCGAACCGCGTCGTCTCGTGCGCGAGCGGACAATCCGCAGGCACGGCTTCGAACTCCTCCGCGCCGCGGAGAAATTCTCCCGCGATCCCGTCGTTCTCCTCTTCCAGAACCGAGCAGGTCGCATAGTACAGCGCGCCGCCCCGTTTGACATAGCGCGCGCACGTCGTAAGGATTGCAAGCTGGGTGTCTCTCAGCGCAAGAAAATCCGCTTCCGTCTTGCCCAAAGGCAGATCGGGATTTTCCGCAACCGTCCCGAGCCCCGAACAGGGCACGTCGCAGAGCACGCCGTCAAAGGCGCCCTCCCATTCGGGACGAAACTTTGTGGCGTCCGCGGCGATCGCGGTCACATTTTCGCATCCCATGCGGGCGACATAGTCACGGATGAGTTCCACGCGGTGCGGATGCAGTTCGCATGCGGTGACTTCCCCGCACCGTCCGGAGAGGAGCACGCTCTTTCCCCCGGGTGCGGCGCAGGCGTCGAGCAGTCTCCCGCAGGGCTCGACGACGGAGCAAACCGCCACGCTCCCGACCGATTGGAAGGTATAATTTCCCGCAAAAAACGCGGAGTCGCGCGTAAAATTCGGAAAGATTTTCACATCGGCGAAGGGAGTATCGACATGCTCGCGGCAAAGATACTCCTCCATTCCGCGGACGAAGCGCACGCTCACGCCGCTGCTCTTCGCCGCCATGATCGCCTCCGCCCTCGCCCCGTACTGCTCTTTGATCCGTTTTACGGCAAAGAGCGGAAAATTGTATCTGACGGAGAGCCCCTCGTCGCCCGCGGGAAGGACGACCTTCGTCTCGTCGAACGCCCGCAGAAAGGCGTTGAGAAAGCCGGACATGCCGCCCTTTCCGAGCCGCTTGACGAGATCGACCGCCGTATCCGTCACCATGTAGCGCGGTTTTCCGAGAAAGAGGAGATGATAGAGGGCGATTTTGAGGAGCACGCGCGCCGCCGACTTGGGCGACTTGGGCGCGAACGTGCGGATGCAGAGCGAGAGATATCCGTCGTTTTCGAGCACGCCGTAGCACACCTTGACGGTCCGCGCGCGGTGGAGTTCTTCGATGGGCGTGCCCGCAAGCGCGAGTTTGAGATGCGCTCCGTCCGAATACACCTTCGAAAGGACGATATACGGGTCATAAAACGGGTTGGTCAAAGCGCTGTCCCTCTTTGAGTTTTCTTCCGTTCAGAAAGTCGCGCGCGGACATTCTCCGTCCGCCCGCGGGTTGCAATTCGACGAGATTCACGGCGCCTTCGCCGCAACTTACGACGAGCCCCCCTTTGGGCGAGGCGGAAAGTACCGTGCCCGCGGGAGCGCCCCCGTCCGCGGCGGTCTCCTCCGCGAACCAAAAATTCAACGTAAGCCCCCCGATCCTTCCGAAGGCGAGCGGAGCGGGCGAAAGACCGCGGATGAGACAGCTCACCTCCCGCGCGGAGCGGGAGAAGTCAACTTCCGTGCGCTGTACTTTCTTGCAGACGAATCCCTCCCCCTGCTTGGTGAGGGGCGCTCCCCTTTCGATCAGCTTTATCGCTTCGGGAATGAGTTCTCCCGAGAGGCGGGAGAGCCGCTCTTGGAGGGTGCCGAGCGTGTCGCTGTCGTAGATCGGGCACTTCTCCGAGAGGAGGATGTCCCCCGTGTCGAGCCCGAGTTCGGTTTTCATGATCGTGACGCCCGTCTCGCGGCAGCCGTCGATGATCGCGCGCGGAATGGGCGCCGCTCCGCGGTAGGCGGGCAGAAGGGAGGCGTGGATATTAAAGACGCCGAGCGGAAAGAGATCGAGCACTTCCTGCGTCAAAATCTGCCCGTAGGCGCAGGTCACCATGAGATCCGCGCCGAACGCGCGAAGTTCCTCCGTGCCCTCCCGAACGCGCGCGGGCGCATAGACGGGCAGCGAGAATCTCTCCGCCGCCTCCTTGACGGGCGAGGGCGTGAGAATCCCCCTTCTGCCCTGCGGCTTGTCGGGTTGGGTGAGGACGGCGCAGACGAGCCCCCGTTTGTGCAGTTCGGTGAGGGGTTCGACCGCAAACGCGGGCGTTCCCGCAAAGATCAGTTTCATTCAATCCTCCGCGTCGCGCACACCGGTCGCCTTGTCGGTATAGAGAATGCCGTCGAGATGGTCGAGTTCATGGCAGATCGCGCGGGCGAAGAAATCGCGCGCGACGATGGAATAGCGATCCCCCTTCCGGTCGCGGAAGAGAATCTTGACCTTGCTCGGGCGGCAGACGTTGCCCGCCTTCCCGCGGACGGACAGGCACCCCTCGGATCCCGTCTGTTCCCCCTTCTGCCAGACAAAGACGGGATTGACAAATTCGAAATACCCCTCTTCGACGTCCACGACGACCGCGCGGACGGGAACGCCGATCTGCGGCGCGGCGAGCCCTGCGCCCTCGGCGTCGCGGAGGGTCTCCTTCATGTCGTCGAGGAGCGCAGAGAGCTCCCCGTCGAAGCGCTCGACCGGTTTGCAGATCTCCCGCAAGACGGGATCGCCGACCTGTACAATCTCTCGGATCATAGTTCACCTTCTCAACTTAAATTACTCGGATTTTCTTCCACATAGACGACGGTACTCTTCGTCCGTTCCCCGTCGCAGGCGGCGTAGATTGCCGCAAGCGGCGCGCTGTCGGTGATCCGCATGAGGATCTGATAGCGGTATTTGTTCTGGATGCGCTTGATGGGCGCATGCATCTTGTTGAAGAACAGAAAATGATCGGACATGCGGGCGTAGACCGCCTCCAACTTGCCGTAGACGGCGCGGAGAACCTCGATCGCGTCCCTCTCGTCCTCGCCGACGACCATCACGCGGACGATCGTGGCAAAGGGCGGGAACGCCGTCCCCGCGCGCATGGCGATCTCATGGCGGTAAAAGCCCTCATAGTCGTATTGTGCGGCAAAGCGCAGAATATAATTTTCGGGATCGTAGGTCTGCAAGACGACCTCCCCGTGCGCCTGCGCCCTTCCGCTTCTGCCCGCGACCTGCGTGACGAGCTGGAACGTCCGCTCCCCGCTGCGGTAATCGGGAAAATGCAGGCTCATGTCCGCGTCGAGAATCCCGACGAGGGTGACGGAGGGAAAGTCGTGTCCCTTTGCGACCATCTGGGTTCCGACGAGGAGATCCGCCTCCCGCTCCGCGAATTGGCGGAGGATCTTGTAGTGACCTTCCTTCCCGCCCGTCGTATCGTTGTCCATCCTGAGAATCCGCGCGGCGGGAAAAAGCTTTTTGAGCTCCCCGACGACCCGCTGGGTGCCCGTTCCGACATAGCCGAGATGGACGCCTCCGCATTCGGGACAGGCGGGCGGCATGCGGTATTTCGAGCCGCAGTAGTGGCATTTGAGGCAGTTTTCCTCGCTGTGATAGGTGAGGGACACATCGCAGTGCTCGCATTTTGCGACATAGCCGCAGTCGCGGCAGAGGACGGTTTGGGAATATCCCCTCCTGTTGAGGAAGAGGATCGCCTGATTCCCCTGCGAGAGGCAGAGGGAAAGTTTTTCGCGCAGCAGCGCGGAAAACGCGGAGGGATTCCCCCGCTTTACTTCCCGTCTCATGTCGACGATCGTCACCTCGGGCATGGGACGGCGGTTGATGCGCTCCGGGAGCCGCACGAGCCCGAACTCCCCTTCGGCGGCGCGGCGATAGGTCTCGACCGCGGGCGTCGCACTGCCGAGCACGAGCTTGCAACGGTTATATTTCGCCCGCAGAAGGGCGATATCGAAGGTATTATACCGCGGCGCGCTCTCCGAGGCATAGCTGCCGTCGTGTTCCTCGTCAATGACGATGAGTCCCACGTCCCCGACGGGAGCAAAGACGGCGGAACGGGCGCCGACGGCGATCCGCGCGCTCCCCTCCCGGAGCCTGCGCCATTCGTCGAACCGCTCCCCCGCGGAAAGTCCGCTGTGCAGAATCGCCGCGCTCTTGCCGAACCGCGCGCGCAGTTGGGCGAGCATCTGGGGCGTGAGCGAGATCTCGGGAACGAGGAAGATCGCCGTCTTGCCCCGTTCGAGCTGTTTTGCGATCAGGTTGAGATAGACTTCCGTCTTTCCGCTCCCCGTCACGCCGTGGAGAAGGGTGACGGTCTTGTCGCTCTCCTCGATCGCCCGCACCGCCTCCGCCTGCGCCGCCGTCAGCGTCCGCTCCTGTCTTTCGCCCTCCACGCCGCGGTAGGGATCGCGAAAGACGCGCCGCTTTTCGAGCAGGACGATTCCCTTGTCGGTCAGCGCACGGAGCGCGCCGCCGAACCGTTCGCGGAGAAACGCGGTATCCGCGCTCCCGTTGTCCCTTAAAAATTCGACGAGCGCGAGCTGCTGTCTCGCGCGGGGCGGAAGTTCGAAGGGCGCGTCGGTCAGCCGAGCGAACGTGCGGCTCGCCTCCCCGACCTTCCCCGTCCGCATCTCCGCGGGCAAAAAGAGGCGCAAAACGAGCGCGCGCGGACAGCGGTAGCGGGCGACGAGCTTGTCCGCGAGGAAAAGGCATTCCTCGTTGAGCGCGGGAAACGGATCGCTGCGCAGAATGCGCCTGAGCCGCTCGGGGGGAACGTCGCTCTTCTCTTTGACGCGCATGACAAACCCCGTCGCCGCGCTCCTGCCGAAGGGCACGGTGACGCGCGTTCCCGCCGCGACGGTTTCGTCGCAGAGATAATCGAAAATTTTATCGACGTCGCTGTGGGCGATGTCGACGATGACTTCCGCAATCATGCCGTCTCCGCCTGTCCCCCTTCCTCGGGGGAAGGGAGCGTGATGAAAATGTGCGCCCCGCCGGAAAGAACGGAGCGCAGTGGTTTCAGTCTCTTACGCATTTCACCTTGCCGGACATGATCTCCTTGCAGGCGAGAACAATCTCTTTCTGTTTGCCGGGGAGCTCGGTCGCTCCCGTGGACTGCATCTGTTCGATGATCTGCCGTGTGCGCTTTGCCGCAACGACGCAAAGTTCGTACCGCGAAATGGGTTCCTCGTCCGTTCCGAGTTTTCTGACGAGCGCGTCTACCGAAGGTTCGTTTATCATTTTCTGCCTCTCCTTTTATTCCCTGTTTTCTTCTTTCGTGACGATTGCTTTGAGTTCCGCCTCCGCGCGGTCGCGGTCGTCGTTGACGATCACATAATCGAACTCCCCTTGCTTCGAAAGTTCGAAGTCGGCGCGGGCGAGTCTGCCCTCGATCTGTTTGGCGTCCTCGGCACCCCGGGCTTCGAGACGGGCTTTGAGGGCGGCGGGGTCGGGCGGGGCGAGAAAGACGAGAATCGCCGACGGAAAATTCTTTCTCAGATTGAGCGCGCCCACGACGTCGAGATCGAGGAGCACGGAACTCTCTTTGAGTTTCGCCTCCACGAATCCGCGCGGCGTGCCGTAGTAAAAGCCGAAGTGTTCGTCGTATTCGAGGAAAAAATCTTCCCCGATGCGGCGCTCGAACTCCTCCCGCGTCAGAAAGAAATAGTCAACTCCCTCCCGTTCTCCGGGACGGGGCTCGCGCGTCGTGCAAGAGACGGAAAAGACAAACTCCCCTCTCTGCATGAGCCGCTCTTTCATGGTTCCCTTTCCGACGCCCGAAGGTCCGGACAAAACAACTAAGATATTGCGCATGATTATTCCAGATTCTGGATCTGTTCCCGAACTTTTTCGATTTCGTTTTTCATTTCGAGCGCATAGGACGTGAGCTCGGCGTCGTTGGACTTGCTGCAAACGGTGTTGCACTCGCGGTTGAATTCCTGGATGAGGAAATCGAGCTTCCTGCCGACGGCGGCCTCCTCGCAGATCGCGCGGAATTCGGCGATGTGCGACGAGAGACGGGTGAGCTCCTCGTCGATATTGCACTTGTCGGCAAAGACGGCGGCTTCCGTGAGGATTCTGCTCTCGTCCACCTTTCCCGCAAGATATTCGTTGATACGGTCGGTGAGTTTTCTGCGGTATTCCGCGGAGACGAGCGGCGCGCGGAGAGCGATTTTATCGCGGAGCGCGGAGATGGTCTCCATGCGGGCGAGAAGGTCCGCTTTGAGCCGCTCCCCCTCCTTAAATCTCATGGCGCGGAGCGCGTCGAGCGCGCGGTCGAGGGCGGCGGTGAGCGCATTGCACAGCACCTCGTCCGTCTCCTCCGCCTCTTCGGGTCTGACGACGTCGGGCGAGCGGAGAAGGAAGGTGAGCGAGAGATCGTCCGCGACCGTAGGGAACGCCTCTTTCAGACGGGCGGCGGCGTCCGCATAGGCGGCGGCAGCCGGCAGGTCGACATAGAGCCTGTGCTGTTTGTCGCGCTTGTCGAGCACGCCGAGAAAAATGTCGAGATGTCCGCGGGCGACGCGTTCGCGCACGCGGGTTCTTACGAGTTCCTCCTGTGCGGCGAGGGCGTGCGGGCACTTGACCGCGATGTCGAGAAAGCGGTTGTTGACCGACTTCACCTCGACCGTCACTTCGAGCCCGTCTGCGCGGTATTCTCCTCTGCCGTATCCCGTCATACTGAACATGGGCGCACCTCTTCCTTTGCCGGTATGATCCGATCGCTATTGATTATATCACACCGTTCCTCTTTAAGCAAGTTATTTCACATAATTTTTTCACGGAAAGCGGACCGTTCATCCCCTCAGACGGCGGAGAAATTCCTCCTCCCCGATGACGGGCACGCCGAGCTTTTCCGCCTTTTCGAGCTTGCTTCCCGCCTTCTCGCCCGCCACGACGAGCGTCGTCTTGCCCGTGACCGAACTCCCGCAGCTTCCGCCCGCGTCCTCGATGAGCTTTTGCGCCTCGGGACGGGACAGGGAAGCAAGCGTTCCCGTGAGCACGACGGTCTCCCCCGCAAACGCGCCCTCCGTCTTTCGCGCTTTGACGTACGGATTCACGCCCGCGGCAAAGAGGCGGGAGAGCTCTTCTCGGTTCTCCTCCGCGCCGAAGAAGGCGAGGATGGCGTTCGCGGTGATTTCGCCGATATTTTCGATGGCGACAAGTTCGTCGAAGGAGAGCGCGGCGACCGCCTCCACGCTCCCGAATGCGGCGAGATCGCGCGCGGCGACCCGTCCGATTCCCCCGATCCCGATCGCATAGAGGAAGCGTTCGAGCGGGATCTGCTTGCTCTTTTCGATTGCGCGAAGCAGGTTTGCGATCTTCTTCTCTTTGAATCCCCCGAGCCCCGCAAAGGACGCCTCCGTGAGGGCGTACAGATCGGAGAAGCGCCGCACTCCCCTCGTTTCGCAGAGCAGGGCGATGGTCTGTTCGGACATTCCCTCGACGTCCGCCGCGTTTTTGGAGCAGTAATGGGTCAGCTTTTGCACGATGCGGGGCGGACAGTTCTCGTTGGTGCAGAAGAGATTCGCGCCGACTTCCGCAACGGGCGCGCCGCAGGCGGGACAGCGGGAGGGTTTTTCCACGGGAACTCCCCCGTCCCCCTCCGAGATCGCGCCGAGAATCTCGGGAATGACTTCGTTCGAGCGGCGGATCAGCACGCGCGCGCCGACCGCGACCCGCTTTTTCGTGAGATCCGAGAAATTATTGAGCGTTGCGCGTTTTACGGTCGCGCCGGCGAGCTCGACGGGTTCGACGAGGGCGAGCGGCGTGAGTTTTCCCGTCCGCCCGATCTGCCAGATCACATCCTTCACTTCCGTCTCCGCCTCTTCGGCTTCGAATTTATAGGCGATCGCCCAGCGCGGGAACTTGTCGGTATATCCCATTCCGGCGCGCACCCGCTCCTCGTTGACCTTGACGACCGCGCCGTCGGTGAGCACATCGATCTTCTTGCGCCCGATCTCGATCTCGTCGATCGCCGCCTGCACTTCCTCGGCGGAGGAACAGATTTTGAAATAGGGAAAGGTCTTGAATCCCTCGCGGCGCAGAAATTCCATCGCCTCCGTCTGCGAGGAGACGGGAGTTTCGCTCATGTAGTTGACGTCGTAAAACAGAATTTCGGGATGCCGCTTTTCGGTGGCTTTGGGGTCGAGATTGCGGATTGCGCCCGCCGCGGCGTTGCGGGCGTTTTTCAGCCGCTCGTCGGGATGCTCCTCGTTGTATTTTTCGAGGACGGAGAGACGGATGACCGCCTCGCCGCGCACTTC
Source organism: uncultured Clostridia bacterium (assembly GCA_947630245.1). GTDB lineage: Bacteria > Bacillota > Clostridia > Christensenellales > Borkfalkiaceae > Gallimonas. The sequence continues at coordinate 9,891 of CANRGR010000042.1, forward strand.
GAGCGTGCCCCGATAGGAAATGGAGAGCGGAAAGCTCTTGACCGTGAGCGCCTGCGCCGTGACGTCCTCCCCCTCCGTGCCGTTTCCGCGGGTGGTCGCGCGGACAAACCGTCCCCCCTCGTAGGTGAGGCACATGGTGAGCCCGTCGAACTTATATTCCACGGTGTAGACCGCCGCGCCGTGCTTTTCGGCGCGGGTGAGGAAGGCGGCAAGTTCATCCTCTGTGACTGCCTTGTCGAGCGAATAGAGCCGCGCGATATGGGCGTGCCGTTCGAATCCCTTCACGGGCTCGCCCCCGACCCTTCGCGTGGGAGAGTCGGGCAGTACGACGCCCGTTTCCCGTTCGAGCGCGCGCAGTTCGTCGTACAGCCGGTCGTATTCCCGGTCCGAAACGCTCGGGTCGTCGAGGACATAGTACTCATATGCCCAGCGGTTGAGGATATCGCAAAGTTCGTGCATTCTGTCCATGAAAATTCTCCCTAACCGATGATTTCGAGAGGCGCGAGCGCGGCGGCGAGATCCTTGTTGCCCGCAACCTCGAATCTGACGGTGACGATCAGATTGTTTGCCGCGCCCCGCATTCCCGTGATGACTCCGACGCCGAAGCGCGGATGTTTCACCTTGACGCCGATCTCATAGCGCGACGTGTCCCTTGCGCTTGCTGCGGGCGATGAGGGAAGTTTCCCGATCGGCGATGAGGGAAGTTTCCCGATCGGCGATGAAGGCGCGTCGGGAAGTTTTCCTGCGGGCGAAGAACTGCTTCTGCGCATCCCGCCGAAGGTAAATCCCTCGTCCTCGCCGAACGAGGCGCCGTATTCGCTCGCTTTTCCCACTCTGCGCGGCAGAGAGCCGAATCTGTCCGATCCGTACCCCCAGCCCCTTCCGGCGCCCGTGCCGCGCGGCTGCGATTCGGTGATGCCGAGCTCGTCTTTGAGTTCCTCCGCAAAGCGGGAGCGCACGGTCGGCTCCCTCCTGCCGTAGAGATAGCGGCTGCGGGAGCGGGTGAGCCAGAGTTTTTCTTTGGCGCGGGTGATGGCGACGTACATGAGCCGCCGCTCCTCTTCGAGCCCGTCCGCCTCCTCGATCGCGCGCGCCGTCGGCATGATGTTCTCTTCGAGCCCGCACAAAAAGACGCAGCGGAATTCGAGCCCCTTGACGGCGTGAATGGTCGCCACGGTGATATAATCGCCGTCGTCCATCTCGTCGGTGTCCGAATAAAGAGTGATCTGTTGGAGATAATCGGAGAGCGTCGCGCCGTCGTTCAGGCGCACAAATTCCTCCACGGAATTTTGAAATTCATCGAGATTGGCGCGCTTGGTGGCGCCCTCGTCGGTGCCGTCGAGATAGGCGTCGTACATTCCCGAAGATTTGATGAGATAGGCGGAGAGGCGGTCGACGGGCATCTCCTGCGAACGGATGACGAGATCCTTGATGTACCCCGCAAAGGCGCGCAGTTTGCTCTTTACGCCCTCGCCGAGGGGGAGGGTGTCGCAATCGAGGACGGCGTCGTACAGGGAGAGATCCTCCCGGTCTGCATATTCCTGCAAGGCGGAAACGGTCTTGTCCCCGATCCCCCTGCGGGGGACGTTGATGATCCGCGCGACCGCCTCGCTGTCGAAGGGGTTGGCGATCAGCCTGAGATAGGCGAGGACGTCCTTGATCTCCTTGCGTTCGAAGAAGCGGAACCCGCCGAACACTTTATAGGAGAGCCCGTATTTGGTAAATTCCTGCTCGAAGGAGCGGGTGAGGGCGTTGATGCGGAGCAGGACGGCGAAGTCGGAGCGGCGGTAGCCGCGGCGGATGAGCTCGGAGATGATGCGCGCGCAGTAGAGCGCCTCCCCCGTCTCCTCGTCCGCCTCGTAAAAGACGGGCGCGTCCCCCTCCGCGTTCTCCGTCCAGAGCGACTTGTCCTTGCGCCGGGCGTTGTGGCGGATGGAGGCGTTCGCGAGCGAGAGGATCGCCTTCGTGGAGCGGTAATTGCGTTGCAGTTTATACACCTTCGCATTGGGATAGACCCGCTCGAAATGCAGAATATTGGCGATCTCCGCGCCCCGCCAGCCGTAGATGGACTGGTCGTCGTCGCCCACGGCGAACAGATTTCCGTGCACGGAAGAGAGGAGATTGATGATCTCGAACTGGACGGCGTTGGTGTCCTGAAACTCGTCGACATGGATATAGCGGAACTTTCCCGCAAGAAACTCGCGGGCGTCCGCGTCGGCGGAAAGAAGGTCGCGCGCCTCGGTGAGGAGATCGTCAAAGTCGAGCGCGTTGTTCTTTCTCAGGTGGGCGGCGTATTTTTTATAGACGTCGACGGCGATTCCGATGTTGCGTTCGCGGGAATAGCGCGCGGCGTAGGCGTCGGGGGAGAGCCCGAGCATCTTTGCGTTGGAGATGTGCCATTTCACCGATTTGAGCACGGACTCCTCGTCCTCGCCGCATTCCTTGAACGCCTGTTTGATCACGGCGGCGCGCTCCTGTTCGGAATAGATGGAGAAATTTTCGTGAAGTCCGCGGCGGTCGGCATACATGCGGAGAATGCGCACGCACATGGAATGGATGGTGCACACCCACATGCCGCCGATTTCGGTCATGGAAAAGAGCCGCTCCTTCATTTCGTTCGCGGCTTTGTTGGTGAAGGTGATGGCGAGGATGGAAGAGGGAGACACCCCGAGATCGCCCACGAGATGGGCGATGCGCGCGGTGAGCACGCGGGTCTTGCCGCTTCCCGCCCCCGCAAGGACAAGAACCGCCCCCTCGGTGTCATAGACGGGCAGCTTCTGTTCTTCGTTGAGTCCGAGCATGTTCATATATTCCGATTATATCACACCCGCGGAAAAAACACAACTCTTTCGCTGTTTTTCCTCGCGCGCCGCGCACGGTATGCGCGGCGCGCGGCGGTCATTTTCTGCCCTTGATCTCGAATTCGTACTCCCGCTTGAACCGTTCGAGGGCGCGGAGATACTTCTCCGAGAGTTCGAGGGTATACCTCTGTTTCTCGGAATAGGACAGGGTGTCGTAATATTCCCGATCGGTGAGGCGCCCGATGGCGTCGGAGACTTCCCCCTCGGACAGGAGCATATCGCGGACTTTGAGATAGAATTCGTCGGGAGCCTGTCCGCGGATCTGGGTCTCCACTTTCTGCTGGAAATATCGTTCCATCTTGCTCTCGTTGATCCCCTGTTCTTTGGCGTGGTTGCGCTCGGAATCGAGTTTCTCCTCGCACTCCTTCCAGAACCCCTTTTTCATGCGCTGTTTCGCCTCTTTTGCGAGCGTTTTCAACGTACGTTCCATGAATCCCTCCCTGCCGCGATTCGGCAAATTCCTCTTTCTTTCGACAAATTCCGCAAAAAAAACTCCGTAACTTTTCGTTACGGAATTTCCTTAGTTTCTGCTTCTCTTTCTCGCCGCTTCGGACTTCTTTCTCTTTTTGACGGAGGGCTTTTCGTAGAACTCCTTCTTCCGGAGATCGCCGATGATCCCGTCGCGGGAGCACTTTCTCTTGAACCGCCGAAGCGCGCTTTCGAGATTTTCGGTTTCGCCGACTTTGATCGTGGACACTCTTCTCAACCCTCCTTCGCCGAAGCACTTATTTCCTGCCTATTATAACAAAGGCGGAAAAACTTGTCAATTTTTTTCGGGGGGAGAATAAGAAAAATTTCCCGTATTTTTTTAATAGAAGAGATCGAGAATTTCGTCCGCCGCGCGCGCCATGAATCCGCGGGTGCAATAGAGGGTGAGAATCGTGAAACGGTCGCGGATTTTGTACGCCTCGAAGAGCATCCGCCGCACCGTCTCGCGGGAGACGCCGAGCTGAGAAAAGCGGACGGGACAGCCGAGCTCTCCCAAAATGTTCAAGACATATTCGCTTTCGGGCAGTTTTTCCGCCTCGTTCAGGACCCGCTCGCTGCCCTCGAAGGCGGGAAAATCTTTCAGATGCCGGTACAGCCAGAGGGAGACCGCCGTTCCGAGACCGACCTTGATCCCATGCAGCGGAATCCGCTCGCCGCGGCGGAGAAACTCCATTTCGAGGAAGTGCGACATGTGATGTTCCGCGCCGGAGGCGGGACGGGAATTTCCCGCGATCACCATCGAATACCCCGAGATGAGAAGCGCCTCCATCAGTTTTTCGACGCCCTCGCGCTCTCCCCGCACGAGCGCGGGCACGGCGGCGTCGCACGCCCTCACCGCCTCGTACATGAGATCCGCCGCCTCCCTCTTATACGGCTCGCCCGTGAGGAAGGAGGAGACGCGCCAATCGGTGAGACAGCAGTATTTCGCAAGAATGTCCCCCACGCCCGCGCCGAGCATGATCCGCGGCGCCGCGCAGAGAACGGAATAGTCGATGAGAATGTCGCGCGCGACCTGCGCATTCCGCGTGATCTTGAATCCGTTTTCGATCAGGGGGGTCACGCCGGAGGCGAATCCGTCCATCGACGGCGCGGTCGCAAACACTCCGCTCGGCTTTCCGAGCAGAAATCCCGCGCGCTTCGCGACGTCGTTGAGGGTGCCCGCTCCGACGGCGAGAAGATAATCCGCCGCCTCCCCGCGCGCCCGCGCCGCCTCCACCGTCCGCTCGTCCGCCACGGGCTCGAGCTCGGGATAGCTGAAAGCAATCACCTTGCTGCCGTTTTTTTCGAGAGCGGAGCAGATGGTTTCCGAGATGGGCAGCGTGTTTTCATCGGTCAGAACCAGCACGCGTTTGCCCTGCACCGACCGCAAAAAGCGGGGGAAATTTCCATCCTCCCCCGTCTCCGCATTGACGCCGAATTGCTGCGATAAAGTCCGGATCTCCATGTTTTTCTCCCGACGGAAAGCAGGTGTCAAGGAATTTTCCTTGACACCCCGCCTCGTTTGTCAACCTTTTTCCTTGACAGACGCGAGCAATTTCTCGACGTCCGCCTTCACGTTCCCAAGTTCCGTCTCCGCCGCGGCTTCGTCCTTCGCGCGGATGGAGTAGTAAATTTTGAGCTTGGGCTCTGTGCCCGAGGGACGGACGCAGACAAAACTGCCGCCCGAGAGCTCGTAATACACGCAGTTGCATTTCGGGATATTGAGCGGCTCCTCGCCCGCCGCGCTTCTTCTGACGCCCTTCGAATAGTCGCGCACCGCTCCGACCGCAAGCGAGCCCAGCTTCTCGACATTCACTGTTTTGAGCGCGTCCACCACCGCGTTCATCTCCTTCATCGCATTCAGCCCCGAATATTGAACGGAGATATTTTTATCGAGCACATAGCCGTACTTTTGATAGATCTCTTTGAGCCGCCGGCAGACCGTCTTGCCGGTGTAGACATAGTAGCAGACCATCTCGGCGCAGAGCATGGAGGCGACCACCGCGTCCTTGTCGCGCGCGTGCGTGCCGCGCAGATACCCGCAGGATTCCTCGAATCCGAACACATAGGTATGCGAGCCGTCCTTCTCCCACTGTTTGATCTTTTCGCCGATGAATTTGAACCCGACGGGGGTCTCGAACAGCGCGACGCCGAATTCGTCGCAGATCGCCTTTGCCATGCCCGTGGAGACGAAGCTCTTGACGACCGCCGCGTTCCCGGGGAGCGCGTTCTCCTCTTTGAGCCGCGTCAGGATATAATCGAGCAGGAGAATGCCGACCTGATTGCCCGAGAGCGCGGTGAACTCGCCGTTTTCATCCTTGACCGCCACGCCGAGACGGTCGGAGTCGGGGTCGGTGCCGAACACAACGTCTGCGTTGATCCTGTTCGCAAGGTCGATGCCCATCGAGAGCGTCTCCTTGAATTCGGGATTGGGGACCTTGACGGTCGAAAATTCCGTGTCCTTCGTCGTCTGTTCTTCGACGACGGTGACATTGATGCCAAGTTTTTTGAGTATGCGCATGACGGGGACGTAGCCCGACCCGTGCACGGGCGTGTAGACGAGTTTGAGATCCTTCCCGCACGCCTCGACCGCCTTCCGGGAGAGGGTGAGCTTCGAAAGCTCCTCGATGTAGTCGTCGTCCACTTCCGCGGGCACGCTCTTGATGAGCGGGCTGTTCTCCTCGCCCGAAACGGAGAGATAATCGCCGATGCGGTTGATGAAGGAGACGACGACCGCCGTCGCCTCGGGAGACATCTGCGCGCCGTCCTCGCCGTAAACTTTATATCCGTTGTATTCTTTGGGATTGTGGGACGCCGTGATCATGACCCCCGCGATTGTGTGGAGGCGGCGCACCGCATAGGAGAGCATCGGGACGGGATGGACGTCGTCGAAGAGATACGCCGTGATCCCGTTCTTTGCGAGAACCGCCGCCGTCTTTTCCGCAAAGAGCCTGCTGCCGCGGCGGGTATCGTAGGAGATGACAACGCCGCGGGTGCGCGCCTCGGGGGGAAGGGTTCCGATGTATTCCGCAAGTCCCTGCGTCGCGCGCATGACCGTGAATACGTTCATCATGTTCATGCCGCAGCCGATGATGCCGCGCATGCCCGCCGTGCCGAATTCGAGC
>CANRGR010000043.1 GCA_947630245.1 uncultured Clostridia bacterium
GGCGACAACTACCTCGACCTCTCCGCCTGCCGCAGAGAGGACGGGTCCTACCATTGGTTCGTTCGTCAGGGCGAAGTGCAGAGCGGCTCACCCAAGTACGAATCGTTTGTCGTATTCGACCCGTATGCGGGGCTCGAGCCCGGCTCGGCGGTCACGCAGTACGACGTCGTCTCCAACCGGGGCAACAACAACGTCTATGTGCAGCAGAAAGTTGCGGAAGGTTGGGACGAGGACAGCGTAGGGTACGAGATCTTTATGGCTTCCTTTGCCGACAGCGACGGTGACGGCATGGGGGATCTGAAAGGCATCACTTCCAAGCTCGACTACCTCAAAAATCTCGGGGTAGACGTCTTGTGGCTCACGCCTTTCCAGCAGTCCAACAGCTACCACGGGTATGACATCCGCGACTACTTCACGGTCGATCCCCGCTTCGGCACCCTTGCCGACTACCGTGAACTCGTGACGGAAGCGCACAACCGCGGCATGAAAATTTTGATGGACTTCGTCATCAACCACACTTCAACGGGCAACCCGTGGTTCATCAAATCGCAGAAGCTCGTGAAGGAGACGGTGAAACTCGCCGACGGAAGCTATCGCACCATCGACTACCGCAACTTCTACACCTGGCAGAACAGCGACTATACGCCGAAGGACGACCTTGAAAAGAAGCAGTGGTTCGAGGACCCTAACGGGTACTTCTATTTCTCGTCCTTCAACAGCGGGATGCCCGAACTCAACTTCGACTATCAGGCGACCCGTGACGCGATTTTGGACGTCGCGCTCTATTGGATGAGCTTCGGCCTCGACGGTTTCCGTATCGACGCCGCAAAGCACATCTATATGGAAAACGAGAACCCCAACCATTCGGGCGACATCATCAAAGACATCTCCGACGGCACGGCGGAACCCGGCGCGACGGCGGGCGACTATTCCATCGACGTTGCGAAGGCGGAGAACTTCTTCATGGAGTTCAACGCAAAACTCAAATCCACCTTCCCGTCCGCGCTGCTCGTTGCGGAGAACTTCGTCGGCGACCCCGCGAAGATCGCAAAACTTTACCGCGGCGTAGACAGCCAGTTCAACTTCAACTGGTATTACGACACGACGGGGTGCCTCGGCACCATCGGCAACCCCGTTCCTTCCTTCTCGGGGGAATCGGGACAGGATGCGAACAGGCTCCGCTACCAATATGCCAGCAAGTCGATGGCGCAGTACGAAGCGACGCAGTTTGACTTCTCGATGATGCGCAGCGACTATATCGACAGCGTGTTCACATCCAACCACGACGTGCAGAGAGCGCGTGAAAGAATGCTCGCCATCTGGGACATTTCGAGGGCAGACTGGGGCGCGACCCATTGCACGACGCAAGAACAGTTCGATCTTTCGGGCGAACTTGCAAAACTTTACGGCGCAATGTGCCTCTCCGTCCCCGGGATCACGTGGATCTACGGCGGCGACGAGATCGGCATGTTCGGCTCCAAGACGCTCAACGCCGAGGGCGAAGGCGCGGGCCATGAGGACCGTTGGCTCCGCCAGCCCATGAAGTGGGCCCAAGGCGGTGAAAAGGGCGATGAGTACGGCACCTGCGAATACGAGATCGGCTTCAACAACTTCGTCATGAAGTGGGATGCAAACAATGAGAAGCTCGACGGCGTGAAGGAACAGCAGGCGGACGAGAACTCTATCTACGCGGTCTATAAGAAGATGATCGAGCTTCGTCATCAATACAAGACCCTTGCGCGCGGCACCGTAAAGAACATGTCTACGCAGTACAACCAGGGCACCGGTTGCGGCGTCATCTGCTACGACATTTCGGACGCAGAGCACAGCTTCCGCATCTATGTGAACGCCTCGCCTGCAGCGCAGACCATCGACACCAGTAAGCACAACCTTCCCGCGGGCGCACAGCTCATCTATTCCACGCAGAAGTCGGAAGGAGCCTACGCGGGAATCGGGTCGGACGGCAAGACGATCGGCGGGTTCACGTTTGCGCTCTATCAGGTGAAATAAGGAGGAAATTATGAAAAGATCAATGAAAATTTTCGCGCTCGCCCTCTCTTTGACACTTGCGGCGGGCATGACGACGGGCATTGCGCTCACGGCATCCGCCGCAGACGGAGAGAAGCGCGACGTCCCCGCGCCCATTGCGGAGACCAAGGCTGAGGCGCAGGTCTATCTCGTCCCCGGAGAGGGGAATTCCCTCGAAGGCACAAAGCTCACGGCGGGCGAACTCTCCGCGCTCCATTTGGAAGGGGACGTCTACAAGGCGGGCGCAGTCGGTTCTCAGCTTCCCACGCCCACCACGACCAAGAAGGACAAGAGCAACAATCCCTTCACGTTCAACGGTTGGTGGACGATCGTCGACGCGACCGTCACCTACTACACCACCGTGCCCGCAGTGGAGGAGGATACTTACCTCTATGCCGACTTCCGCGCCGCGCTCTCGCAGCACAGAGATCCCGTAGCGCCGAGCGCAAGCGGCGGACAGGTCAGCTACGCCAACTATATGAAGGTCACACGCGCCGAGACGGACACGATCGAGTACATTCCGCTCTACGTTTCGGGCAGCGACGTTCCCAACGCAGTGCAGGCGGGCTACGGTAAACCCGTGCAGTGGTATAACGAGTGGTTCACCCTCGCTCCCGGCGATCTCATCAGCTTCTACGTCTCGGGCGTGTACGGCAGCCAGCCCGTTGCGGCTCCCCGCGTTGCGGGCGGCATGAACCAGTGCCAGCTCACGATGGAATCGAGCGGGCAATACGGCATGACCGCGATGTATCTCCAACCCGTCAACGGCGACTACGGCACCACCACTTTCTTCGACGCTTATTCGAAGAACGAGGCTCCCGTGATGTCCTATACGGGGTCGTATGCAAAGCGCGAGCACACCTTCCGTTGCTACATCAAATTCTATAACGAGGGCGGCACGATGACCCTCTATATGGAAAATATGGACGCCAAACTCGGCTTAGGAGAAATGATATGAGAAATTTCAAGAAAGGATTATTGGCGGTCCTCACGGCGGGCTTCCTCGCCTCGACCGCGTTTGGCTTTGCCGCCTGTAACGGCGGAGAGGAGAACAAGGGCGAAGTTCCCGAAACGCCCGAAGAGGCGACCGTCTACACCGTCAAATTCGAGACGAACGGCGGCACCCTTCTTCCCGAGCAGGGCGCAAACCCCGGCGACAAGGCGGTAAGACCCGGCGACCCCAAAAAGGCGGGCTACACCTTCGGCGGGTGGTACACGAATTCCGCCTGCACCACGGAATATAACTTCGAGAGCGGCGTGAATGCCGATACCACGATCTACGCCAAGTGGAACGCGGCTCCCACCACGGACGCGGGCTACTTCCGCCTCACGCAGGAAGAAGACGGTTGGGCAGTCGGGGCAAAACCCGGCATGAACATGCCCGTAGACGTCGTCATTCCCGAGGAGATCGAGGGGAAGAAGATCACTTCCGTTGCGGTCAGCGGCTTTGAGGACGTGGGGAACGTTCAGAGCGTCACCCTGCCCGACAGCGTCACCTCGATCGGTCAGCGCGCCTTCCGGAATTGCACCGACCTCGAAGTCGTCCTCGGCGGCGAAAACGTCGAGACGATCGACTCCGACGCGTTCGACAACACCGTGTGGGATAACAATCTTCCCGCGGGCGAAGTGTATCTCGGCAAAACGCTCTATAAGTACGCAAGCTCTATCTTCGTAGAGACGGCGATTGAGGTAGAAGAGGGGACGGTCGGCATTGCGGCGGGCGCCTTCCTCAACCAGCCCAATCTTGTGGGGATCACCTTCCCCGAGAGCCTCAAATACATCGGTTCGTACGCCTTCGGCGCGGACAGCGAACAAAACGCCAACGCCCTCTCCGAAGTGGTGCTTCCCGACAGCGTGGAAGAAGTGGGCGACGCGGCATTCCGCTATGCGCCCATCGAAAGCCTCGTCATCGGCAAGGGCGTGGAATACATCGGCGCGAAGGCATTCGTCGGCGGGAATATTACATATCTCGAATACAACGCTCCCGACGCAGTCATCGCCAACGCAACGTTCGACGGCATGACGGCTCCCGCCACGGTAAAGGTCTCTTCCGAAGTGAAGGAGTTCCCCGCAAACCTCTTCAAGGGGTGGAAGGGAATCGTCTCGGTCGACCTCGGCACGGGCATCACGGTGCTTCCCGCAAACGCATTCGACGGGCTTGAAAATCTCGCCGCGCTCAAATTCGGCGATCTCACCCGCATCGGCAACAACGCCTTCCGCGGCATCGCAGTCCCCGAACTCACCGTTCCCGCAACCGTCACCCGCATCGGCGCGAGCGCGTTTGCAAACAACACCGCGCTCAAAAAGGTGACTTACAACGCCGTCGACACGACCGCGCCCGACAGCTACTTTGCGGCATTCAAGGGCTGCGACCATTTGGAGGAAGTCGTCATCGGCGATACCGTTAAGGTCATTCCCAAGCAACTCTTCTACTGCCAGGATTCCGTCACCCGTCTGACGCTCGGCAGCAAGCTCGAGAAGATCGGCTACCAGTCCTTCTACGGCACGGGGCTTGAGGGCAAGCTCGTTCTTCCTTCTTCCCTCAAAGAACTGGGCGACAGCTCCTTTGCCGCTGCGGACGACAGCGCGGCGGAGACCTTCGGTTCCAAGAACGAGATGCGCCTTACCAAGGTGACGATCCCTGCAACGCTCGAACGTCTCGGCGCCAACGCCTTTGCGCGCAACACTTACCTCACCGCGCTCGATTGGTACGCCACGCATGTGGAGAACTTCGCGTATTCGGAGAGAGTCAACAGCCCCGGTACCTTCTATTCCGCATTCAACGGCTGCAAGGAACTCAAATACGTCACGATCGGCTCGGGCACGTACGACGCCGTTACCGAACTTCCCGCAAAGTTCTTGCAGGGTTGCTCGGCGGTCGAATCGATCGACCTCAACAGGGTGACGAAGATCAACAGCTACGCCTTTGACGGCTGCACAAGGCTTACGGATGTCGGCACCAACAATCTGAGCCAACTCACGACCCTCGGCACCGACGCCTTGAAGGGCACGGCATGGTATAACGAACTCGCCTCCGTCGACGGTCCGATCTACATCGGTAAAATTCTCGTCGGCTTCGGCGGCACCATGGAGGACGGCTACGCCCTCAGCATCAAGAGCGGCACGACGACCATTGCCGACGCCGCGTTCCAGGGCAAGAGCAAGCTCACGTCGATCACCTTCCCGACGAGCGTCACCACGATCGGAACGAATGCGTTCTACAACTGCACGGGGCTCACGGGCGAACTCAAACTCGGCACGGGCATCCTCGAAATCGGGCAAAGTGCGTTTTACAACTGCAACAAGCTCACCAAGATCACATGGAACAGCAGGCTTCAGACGATCGGCGAAAACGCCTTTGAGGACTGCAAACTCACCGAAATGGTGGAGGATTTCAAGATCCCGAAGTCTGTGACCAAGATCGGATCGGGCGCCTTCCAGGACGTCGTCATCACGGGGAAGATCTCCGTTGAAGCGGGCAGCACGCTTACAGAGATCCCGACCCGTTGCTTCCGCCATGCTGAGCCCGCCGAGATCGACCTCGGCGAGAGCGTCACGACCCTCGGCACCGACTGGTGCGGCTTCGAGAGCGAGACTTCCAAGACAAAGTACAATCTGAACTGGCTTTCGAGCGTCACAGCGTTCAACGCGCCCAACATCACCTATGTGGGCGGCGGCGGACTTGCCAACCTCAAACCCGAACTGCAAGCAAATATCGACACGACCAAGCTCACCTATGTCGGCAGCGAAGGCATGTACGGTTGGGCGCAGGAGACGGTCGAGTTCGGCGACGTCGAGTTTGGCGGCAGCATTTTCGCCCGCTATCACAGCAACAAGAATGCGGCTTACGAGAACACCGCCGTCAAGAAGGTCATCATCAACGGCGCGATCAAGGAGATCGGCGACTACGCGTTCTTTAAGAGCTACGCCCTCGGCGAAGTGGAACTCAAACACCCCGAAGCGCTCAGAAAGATCGGGCAATACGCCTTCAACCAGGTCGGCTCCAAAGCGGAGAACGGCACGCTCACGATCGACATCTCGCACGTCACCGAGTTCGGCGACTACGCCTTCTCGACCTCGAAATTCGCCGCCGACAACCTGAAGTTCTCCGACGACCTCGAAAAGATCGGCGACTATGCCTTCGACTCAACGAGCCTCACGGGCGAACTTGTCGTCGGGCAGAAGCTCGAACGCCTCGGCAAGGGCGCGTTCACCAACCCCAACTTTACCAAGCTCACGATCAAGGGCAACCTCGAAGAAGTGGCAAGCAACGCGTTCCGCCGCAACTCCGAGATCGGCGCCCACGCCAACCTCACCGAAGTTACCCTCGAAGAAGGGGTGCGCATCCTCGACGGCAATGTATTCAGCGCGGCGGCGGGGGCGGTCATCAACCTTCCCTCCACGATCGAAGCCGCAGGCGACCTCACGGGCTTTGCCATCGTCAACTTCAACGGCTATCTCGAACCGGGCGATCTCTCCGAGAGCACCTTCTCCAAGTCCGCCGCGCTCCATATCGACAACGCGGAGACCCTCAAACAGTACGAAGCGGGCACAATCTGGGAGCCGTACAGGAATCAGTTCGTCGGTCCCGACGGCGTAAAGGGCGGTTGGTATCTCAACGGCGAAGGCAAGCTCCTCCAATACAAGGGAAGCAAGACGCAGATCGTCATTCCCAAGGAAGTGACGAGCTTCACGATCGGGCAGATTCTCACCACGCAGGCGGAATTTACCGCGGATAAGACGTTCACGCTCGAACAGGGCAACACCAACTATAAACTCGACAGCGCGAAGAAGATGCTCACTTCCGCCGACGGCAAGACGCTCTACTACTATTACGGCGCCGACGCCGATTTCGACGACGGCACGATCGAGACCGTCATGCCCTACGCCTTTGCGTACAGCACAACGCTCAAAACGCTCTCGCTTCCCAAAGCGACGAGCCTCGGCGCGAACATGATCATCGGCACCACGGTCACGAGCATTTCGGCAGACTCTCTGCTCGAAGTGGGCGCTTCCGCCTTCAAGGGGCTTACGTCGCTGGAAACGTTCAATGGCGCAAAAGTCACAAAGGTCGGCGACAGCGCATTCGACGGCTGTACCGCGCTTGTAAACGTCACCCTTCCTTTGGTTACCGAAGTCGGCGCGAGCGCGTTCAACAAGACCGGAATCACGAACGGCAGTCTTGCGCTTGCAAAGCTCACGAGCATCGGCAACAACGCATTTGCAAGCTGCAAGTCGATCACGGGCGACGTGGATATCTCCGCGGCGACCACCCTCGGCACGGGAATCTTCTCCTCCTGCTCCGAGATCACGTCCGTGAAGCTCAACAGCGCGATCACGGCGATCCCGAACAACATGTTCAGTTACTGTTCCAAGCTCGTGAACGTCACGGGCGCAACGATCACCGAGATCGGCAACTCCGCCTTCTCGTCCTGCGCAAAGATCGAGATCGACCTTTCCAAAGTGACGAAGGTCGGGCAGATGGCGTTCAGATCGTCCGGCCTCACCGAGCTGAAACTCGACAGCGTTGTGACGATCGACCAGTATGCGTTCGACAGCTGTAAACTGACAAAGGTCTACATCGGCGAAAACTGCACTTCGATCGGCGGCAACGCGTTCACGCCCTCTTCCGGGAAGGCGACGTATGAACTCACGATCAAGGCGCCCGTACCGCCCACGCTCGGCAGCAACGCGCTTCACAAGATGTTCCAATGGGGCGGCAAGATCTACGTTCCCGCAAACCTTGTCGAAACCTACAAGAAAGCTACGGGCTGGAAAGACGACGCTGCGACCATCTTTGCGATCGAAGAATAACTCTACCTTCCTCCATACTGTCCCGCCTCTCCCGCGACCCTTGCGGGAGAGGACGGGAGAGTAAAATTCTCAAAAGGAGAATCGACATGAAATCATTTGCAAAAATCACAGCGCTCTCCCTGTGCGGACTCTTCGCCTTCGGTCTCGCCGCCTGCGGCGACGACGCGGGAGACGCGGGAGAAGTCGTCGTTTGGGGCGGCGCGGAGGATCAGACGCTTCTGACTTCCCTCGTCGGGGAATTCAAAGCGGCAAATCCCGACGTGAAAGAGAGCATCCGCGTGGAGATTCAGGACCCGTGGAATGCCCAGTCGGTCGTTGCCAAAGACCCCGAGACGGCGGCGGACGTCATTCTCTGCCAGAACGACCACATCGGCATCATGGCAAAGGCGGGGCTTCTTGCGGAGATCCGCGACGGCACGGCGGCGACGTTTGCGACCGACATTAAGACGAACAACGACGCCGCAACCGTCCAACAGGTGACCTACAACGGCGCCCTCTACGGCTTTCCGCTCACGATGGACACCTACATCATGTACTACACGACGAACATCTTCCCCGAAAGCCTTGAAAACACGCTCCTTTCCAGCGTAGACCAAATGCTCGCGGCAAACATGCCCAACATCGCGGGAAGCACGGAGAAGGCGGCGGCGTTCGGGTTCAACATCGGCGACGGGTTCTATCTCAACATGGGATTCTTCGCCGTCGGCTGTACGCTCTTCGGCGAGGACGGCACGGACGTGAACGCCTGTAACTGGAACAACGCGGACGGCATGAAATTCATGCAGTATGCGGCAAAGAATTTCCGCCAGAGCGGCGGGAAGTTCAAGTCGGACGATGCCAAGAATCTGGCGACGGCGGTTCTCAACAACCGTCTCGGCGCTTGCATTTCGGGCGCGTGGGAGATGAAGGACACCTTCAAGGGCGCGAAGAACATCAAGTATCGCACTCTGCCCACGATCACCGTCGGCGGACAGGAAAGACCGCTCGTGTCCTTCTCCAACAGCAAGGTGTACGTCGTCAACAACAAGAGTGAACACAAGGCGACGGCGTCCCGTCTTGCGGCGTTCATCACAAGCGAGCAGAATCAGCTCCGCTATGCGTCGGAGAGGGGATACTATCCCTCCAACAAGAATGCCCAAAACAACTCTGCGGTGAAGGACGATCCGTTTTTCAAGATCATCCGCGAGCAACTCGACAAATCGGTGCCCGTGCCCGTCATTCCCGAGATCTCCCGCTATTGGGAGGCGGCGAAGGCGGTCGGCTCGTCGATTTATAACGGTTCGCTTGCGGGCGACGACGCAAGTCTGCAAAAGTCTCTGAACGATTTCATCGGAAATTTGCAGAGCACTCTGTAAAGGACGCCCCCTGCTTCCCCCCGCAGGGGCGCGTTCGCGGCTCCCCGAAAAGGGGCGCCGAGGTCAAGAAACATCACTCACACTTTTTCGCCGCAAGGCGAATCCCCCCTTACTGCCGCTCTCGTCTTGGGGGCGGCATGTAGGAGAGGTGGCGCTATGGAAGTCAGTAAAGAAATCAACAAAGTAACGATCAAAGAGGTGGCGCAAAAAGCGGGCGTTTCGGTGACGACGGTCTCCTTCATCTTAAACGGCATTACGGACAAATGCAGCTTGGAGACGAGGCAGAAGGTCCTCCACGCCGTCAACATCTTGGGATACCGTCCCTCGCGGGTCGCCCAATGTTTTGCACGGGGCAAGAGCGACAACATCATTCTCCTCGCCGATAAGCACAAGACGGTCTTGCAACAGGCGGAGAGCTTTCAGCTCGTCCGCGTGCTCGGAAAGGCGCTCGAAAAGAACAAGCTCAATCTCATCATCCGTACCTATTTGGAGGCGATCTATGTGGACTCCGCGGACGCCATCATCTGTGCGGGCACCGAGGAAGAGACCTTCCGCAAGATCGCGGCGGAGAACTTCGTGCCGCTGCTTGCGGTGGATTCCCGCATTCACGACGAGCTGTTCTTTCAGGTCTTTCAGGATTTCGGTGCGGTGATGAGAGCGGGAAGGGAGCGCTTCGGCGACGACTTCTCCGTCGTCCTCGTGGACATGTACAGCGAGAGCTGTAAAAAAGAGATCCGAGAAGTGTGCGGAAAGGTGACGTTTCTCTCCGAACACGGGCTCGAACATGTGCCGAGAGGGAATATCGTCACGGTGAACGAGAGTCTCATGAACCTGCCCGAACTTGCGGACAGAGAGAAACTGCTCATGCCCGCGATCACCGAAAAGCGGGTGGACGCGATCCTCGATTGTTACTACAAAGCCGTCAAGAGAGAGACGGTCACAACCCACGTCGTGCGGATTTGAAAATGGGATTTTAAGTCCGCGCGCTTTGATATTATTTGAGTAAAACGGTTTACTATGAACAAATACGCCATTTATCATACTCCCGACAGCGAATATGCGTACCCGTTGGACGAAAACACCCTGCGGCTCGTTCTCAAAACGGCGCGGGGAGAACGGTTCAAAGAAGTCTCTGTTCTTTGGAACAATAAATACGACTTTGCAGGGCGCCGCAACTTCACGCAGATGCAACATGTTTGCAGTGACGCGCTCCATGATTACTATGTCTGCGATTTATCGTCGGCAGACGCGCGCTTTGCCTATGTTTTTTTGCTCACCCTTCCAAACGATGAAGAGTACTATTTCTCCGAGGAAGGTGTTACAAGCGAATACGATTTCAAACACGGATATTACACGTTCTTTCAATACCCCTTTATCAACGCGGCGGACATCATAACGCCTGTCCCGTGGGCAAGGGACGCGGTCGTCTATCAAATTTTTGTAGACCGCTTCCGCCGTGGGGATACGGAAAAGGACGACACCTATATTACGCAGGCTTGGGAGCAAGTTCCCGGCGCGAAGGACTTTGCGGGCGGCGATCTCAAAGGCATCGCCGAAAAACTCGATACGATCAAAGAGATGGGCTTCAACGCCCTGTATTTAACGCCGATTTTCCGCTCCCCGAGCAATCACAAATACAACGTGACGGACTATCATGCGGTCGATCCGATGTTCGGTTCGGACGAAGATCTTCGCGGGCTTCTCGCGGCGGCGCATAAGTGCGGCGTGCGCGTCATTCTCGACGCCGTGTTCAACCATTGCGACGTGAGCCATGCCTTTTTCCGCGATGTGATGGAAAAGGGCAGATCTTCGAAGTATTACGATTGGTTTATCGTACATGGGGAGACGCCCGTAAAATACGGGGATCGGGCGTGCAACTACGAAATCTTCGCGGACTGCCCGTATATGCCGAAATGGAATACGTCAAACCCCAATGTGCGGGAATATCTCATCCGGATTGCCCTCGCCTACCTTTCCCGAGGCGTGGACGGACTGCGGCTCGACGTGGCGGACGAAGTCTCCCATACGTTCTGGCGGGAGCTGCGGGCGGCGGTAAAAGAGAAGTATCCCGAAACGCTTCTGATCGGCGAAGTCTGGCACGAAAACGGCATGTATTTGGGCGGCGACGAGTTCGACGGCGTGATGAACTATAAGCTCCAAAAAATCTTTGCGGACTATTTCGCAAACGGGACGCTCTCGGCGGGAGAGGCGGCGGATAAGATCAACCGCGTCGTCATGCGCCACCGCCGTCAGACGAACGGCATGATGCTGAACTTCTTGGATAATCACGACACGCCCCGCTTTTTGCGGCTGTGCGGCGAAAACGAAAGCCTTCTTCGCGCCGCGCTCGTCGCCCTGTACTTTTCCGTGGGAATGCCCTGCGTGCTCTACGGCACCGAACTTCCCCTCACGGGGGACGGCGATCCCGACTGCCGCAGGACGTACGATTGGGCGGCAAAGCCCCGCCACGCGCTGTTTTTGCGCGAACTTGCGCGGACGAGGACCCTTCTGCCCGACGGCGAGTTCTACGCGGGAGCGGAGGGCGGCGTCCTGACGCTCGTGCGCGAAAACGAAACGGAGCGCGCCGCGGCATATTTCGGAAGAGCAAAGACAGAGGGCGAAGTCATCTTTGAATTTGAGAACGTAAAGATCGTGAAGGAGAAGAAATGAACCGGGAACGACTGCTGAATGCGCTTGAAAATATCGACGTCCGCGGCAAGACCGAACGGGAGCTCTATACGGAAATTTCCTCGGCGTGCATGGAAGAAATTTTATCGGGGAAGCGGAAAGCGCCCGTAAAATGCGCGTACTATTTCTCCGTCGAGTATCTCATGGGGCGAATGTTCTATAACAATCTCCTTGCCCTCGGAGTTTTGGACGAGGCGCGGGAGATCTTCTCGGCGAAGGGATTCGATCTCAACGCCTTCGAAAACGTGGAGGACGCGGCGCTCGGCAACGGCGGCTTGGGACGGCTCGCCGCCTGCTATTTGGACAGCGCGGCAAATTTGGGCTATCCCCTGTACGGCTTCGGCATTCGCTATCAGTACGGTTTATTCAGACAGAAGTTCGTCGGCGGCGAACAGGTCGAAGAGGCGGACGATTGGCTGAAAACCTGGGGAGACCCGTGGAGCGTCCGCCGCGAAGAGGAAAAGATCGAAGTGCGCTTTGCGGACATGACCGTCACGGCGGTGCCCTACGATATGCCGATCTACGGAAAATCCGTCAATATTCTGCGGCTGTTCCAAGCGGAGGGAAGCGCAGAAGCGGAGAAGATTTCCGAATATCTCTACCCCGCGGACGATACCGAGGAGGGGAAACTTTTGCGGATCCGTCAGGAGTATTTCTTCTCGGCGGCGGCAGTGGGACAGCTTGTCCGAAAGTATGTAAAACGCTACGGCAACGACTTCGGGCATTTTTCCGAGTTCCATGTATTTCAGCTCAACGACACCCATGCCGTGTTCGCCGTGGCGGAATTTTTGCGGCTTCTCACAAAGGAATATCGCCTCTCTTTTCCCCGCGCCGTGGAGATCGCAAAGCGGACGTTCAACTACACCAACCACACCATTCTGCCCGAAGCGCTCGAATGTTGGAACGTGAAACTCGTGGAAAAAATTCTGCCCGAGATCGCGCAAATCCTCACACGTCTGCACATTTTTGCGGAGCGGGAGTGGAACACCTGCGGCTATCCCAAAGAGGAGATCGCCGAGATGTCCATTGTGCGCGGCGGAAAGTTCTCTATGGCGAACGTCGCGGTCTACATGTCGGAACACATCAACGGCGTTGCGGAAATCCACACCAAGATTTTGAAAGAACGGCTGTTTTCGGCGGCATACCGACATGCGCGCGGCAAGTTTTCGAACATCACCAACGGCGTCACCCAAAGAAGGTGGCTTTTGCTCTGCAACGAGGAACTTGCAAGGTTCTACGACGAGCGGCTGGGCAGAAGCTGGCGGGACGATTTGTCGTTGATATGGAACATTGATTGCGGCAATCCCGAGACCCTTGCGGCATTTGCAAAGATCAAAGCGGAGAAGAAGCGGCAGCTCGCTTCTTATATCGAAAAGAGAGAGGGCGTGAAATTGCTCGAAAACGCCATCTATATCGCCCAAGTGAAGCGTTTGCACGAGTATAAGCGCCAGCTCATGACCGCCTTTGCGATCCTGCGTATTTACTTCGACCTCAAAAACGGAAAACTGCCCGATTTTACGCCTACCGTGTTTCTCTTCGGTGCAAAGGCGGCGGGCAGCTATAAGCGGGCAAAGGAGATCATTCTCTTCCTCAACAAGATCGCCGAACTCATTGCAAACGATGAGGACGTGAACGCGCGGCTCCAAGTCGTGTTTGTGCAGAATTACGACGTGAGTTACGCCGAGAAGATCGTCGCAGGCAGCGATGTTTCCCTGCAAGTTTCCACGGCGGGCTTTGAAGCGAGCGGCACGGGCAATATGAAGCTCATGATGAACGGCGCCGTCACCGTCGGCACAATGGACGGGGCGAACATCGAGATCGTAGAGAAGGCGGGCAGGGAGAACAACTACATTTTCGGTGCGAGCGTGGAAGAGATCAATTCTCTCGACGGCGTGTACGACCCCGTGGCATTTGCGGCGGCACATCCCCGTATCAAGCGCGTGACGGACACCCTCACGGACGGGACGTTCGAGGACGCGGACGGGAAACTTTCCGACCTTGCCGCCTCTCTCTTTGAGGAAACCTATAACCGCGCCGATCACTACTACGTTTTATACGATCTGCTGCCCCTTGTCGACGCGCTTCTCAAAGTCAACAGGGAGTATAAGGACAGGACGCTTTTCACCCGCAAACAGCTCGAAAATGCGACCCGTTCTGCGTTTTTCTCGTCGGACAGGGCGATCAGGACCTACGCGGAGAAGATTTGGGGGATTTGAAAAAGCGAATCTTCTCCGAGAAGCGAGGAATCGCATTCATCAAACCGTGTCATTTCGAGCTTGCCGAGCCGCTTTGATGTTAAGAATAAGGCGACCCTTCGACACGCCTCGCCTTACTCGGCGGCTCAGGGTGACCTTGCCCGAGACCCGAACGCAGTGAGGGGGGAAGGGTTTCTGCAAGCTCTCGGAAAACCCCTCAGTCTCGGCTCCGCCTCGACAGCTCCCCTGCAAGGGGCGCCAAGTGGGTGGTTCGTTTGCCTTCTTTTCGAAGCCGAAGGCGAGCAAAGAAATTCGTGAACAAAAATATTTACAAGGAGGAACTATGGAGAAAAATCAGGACTTTACAGCGGGGTTTTGGACGCGGCTATGGCGCTTAATCCGCGGGTGGTTTATAAGCGTCGGGCGTGCGATCGCAGACTTTTTCAAAAAACTGCCGTCCCGCTTTTCCGTCCTCGGAAAGAAGATTTGGGGCGCGATGAAAGACTTCGCCCACGGCTTTGTCCACGGCAATCTCTGGGAAAAGCTCTCGTATGTTTTCATGGGCTTCGGGAACATCGGCGCGGGGCAGTACATCAAAGGCGGGCTGTTCTTCCTTATCGAAGCGGGGTTCATCGTCTTTATGGCGCTTACGGGCGGGAGTGCGTTCGTGGGGTTCTTCACCCTCGGAACAAATGTGCAGTCCACGGGGGAACAGGTCGACGAATGGGGCAATCCCGTCGTCACGCATGGCGATAACTCCCTTTTAATGCTCCTCTTCGGCGTGTGTACGATTCTCCTCATCGTTTCGTTTGTCTGTCTCTATTTTTCGTCGGTGAAATCGGGCAGGAACGCATGGGCGGTGAAGCGGGAAGGCGGCAAGCCGCTGAGTTTTCGGCAGGACATGTTCGAGCTGTTCGACAAAAAGCTCTACAAGACGATGCTCGTCGTCCCCGTCGTCTGCGTTTTGACGTTCACGTTTATCCCGCTCGTCTATATGATCCTCATGGCGTTCACGAGCTACGACCACGAACACTTGCCGCCCGCGTCCCTCTTCGATTGGATCGGATTCGACATGTTCGGGCAGGTCTTTTCGAGCGGGAAGATCGCGGGCACCTTCTTCCCCGTTCTCGGCTGGACGCTCCTTTGGGCGCTCCTTGCCACCGTAATGTGCTACTTCGGCGGGATACTTCTCGCTCTTCTCATCAACAAGAAGGGAGTGATCGGACGTCCCGTGTTTCGAACGATCTTCGTCCTCACGATTGCGATTCCGCAGTTCATCACACTGCTCACGATGAACAACTTTCTCCATATCGACGGACCGCTCAATACCGTGCTTCTGGATTGGGGGATCAGCTCGCAGCGCATCGACTTTTTGGGAAGCGTCGCAAACGACGCGCTCCTTCCGAAGGTGAGCGTGCTCCTTGTCAACCTATGGATCGGCGTTCCCTATACCATGCTCATTACAACGGGCGTCCTGATGAATATTCCCAAAGACCTGTTCGAGGCGGCAAAGCTCGACGGTGCGAATCCCGTCACGCTGTTCGCCCGCATTACGCTCCCGTATGTCCTCTTCGTCACGGGACCGTATCTCATTCAGCAGTTCATCGGGAATATCAACAACTTCAATATCATCTATCTCCTGACGGGCGGCGGACCCGCCGTGCCGAATTACCACATCGCGGGCAAGACGGACCTTCTCATCACATGGCTCTATAAACTCACCATCGAACAGAACGATTTCAATCTCGGCGCGGTGATCGGCA
>CANRGR010000044.1 GCA_947630245.1 uncultured Clostridia bacterium
CACTTGTGCGCCGCCTGTAACGATTAGGGCTATGCCCGAAAATGAAATACCCCGCGTTTTACGCGGGGATAATTATTGTGGTGGGCAAACATTTACCTAAATCGAAGCGCACAAACAAGAAAAAGCAAGATTTTATTCGCTTGTTGCAATCAAAGAAAAGCCTATATCGCCTCTCTTTAAAATTTTATAATAAAAAAACTTTGTAATCATTGAAAAATCAAAAGTATTTAACTCTATTTCACGAACTTCATAATTGTTTTTTAAAACCCAATTATAATAATTTTTCAAGTGTTTAGTAATTTTATAACCTGCTTGTTTTCTTGTCAAATCGCCCAATACAATATCTTGAGCGGGTTTTTGGGTTACATATTTTATAATTCCTAAAATTTGCAATAATGAAAATTTTCTTATATAATTATCAAATATTTGATTGAGTTCATCGAAATTGTAATATCTTATATGGTATTTTTCAAAGATTGTTAATAAATAACTTATAGTTTCATATTTATTTACTCTTAACCATAATTCACTAATTTCATCATTTGAAATATGAAATTCCCAATTACTCAAACAATATAGGTCGTTTTTATTTAGCCAAATATCATAAAAGACTTTTTTGCCCCAACGTGAGTTTTCTTCAAAGTCAATGCTATTGTTCCTAAAACTAAAATTATCAACGGAGTTTTCCTTAGATAATACTAAATAACCGTTCTCTATAAAATAATTAATTGTCTTTTCTGTTTCATCATTATCAGCATGCAAGTGTAAGCTACGAGGATCTCCCGACCAAGAAATAGTATTATTATCATTTGCGCCATAATGAATAAGCGCACCTAACAATAACTTGTCCCTCGCACTTAATTCATCAATTGATTTCTTTTGCGCTACTCTCTTTGTCGATATATAGTTATCTATCAGTTTTTTGCGCTTATCTTTACACCCAGAACAGTAGCAATTGTTATAAGAGTCGCAATAAAATTTATGCCCACAAGCAGGACAATATAAATCTTTTTCAGTGCTCGACCTTGTCGGCGGCTCGTGTTGCATTAAAGTTCCACAATACTCACATTTGACATCGGTTACTACATCATCAAAAAGATATGTAATTTGAGCTGGGCGTAAGCCATCTAAGTCAAATTCTTTTATTAGTTCAGTAGTAGGCTTTTCACTATGATAATACTGATTAAACAAATCTTTTTTTTGATCATCAGTCAATATAAAAGTTTTACGAGCCAACTCTTTATTCATAATTAAACCGCCTTTCATTAGCTACTGGTAAATTATACCATAATCACATATTTTTTTCAAGCGTTAGACATAATAAAAAATCAAATAGCGAAGGGATATACTTCTCGCTTACCACATGAAAAATTCTTCCATCTCCTTGAAAAAAAGCCGATTTCATGATATATTAGCTATGCCAAACAAGTTTATATTTCCCGAAAAGGAGGCGTACGTTTTTTTTCATACATTTTTGATTTGACGGAGAAGGTCTATCCTACAATATTTATACCATATCAATACTCGTCTTAGTTTATCACTACTCCACCACGAAAAGGGACACCCTGTTGGGTGTCCCTTTTCGCGACGGTTGAGGCGGCAAAACACTTGCACAATCCACAGAGAATATGATAGAATAATCTCATGAACGAATGGAAAGAAATCAAAACGCAAGAGAATATTGAGGAATTGCTCGACGCCTACGACGGATTTCACGATGCTTGTTTGACCCGTGCAGCATTTCAAAGCGGAACAAGCGTCGATGAGGATTTGAGCATGTGCTTCGGGAACATGGAGGAATATACTCTGCATGTTACATTCGAACGACAATGGCGTCCGAAAACTTTGGAAATGAATTTTATCGGACTTCGGCAATTTCATCTTGTCGGCGCCGAGGACAGTTATCTGCCTCTCTTATTCGAGGCGTATCTCACGTTTGCGGAAGGTCTGTTGCCGGGAAAGCAGCAACGTCTCATCGTTTGGTCGGACGTGCCGTTCGATCCAAAGGAGCTCCATAGCGGAATCGAGGAACCGGGCGACACCTACATAATCGCCAACCGATTGCAATGGAAAATTGCAGAATAAAATTCGTTTTAGGTTATCAATGCTCCACCACGAAAAGGGACACCCTGTTGGATGTCCCTTTTCGCGACGGTCGAGGTGGATAGGCGAACCATGCAGTGGTTCGCCCCGCCCGCACGTTCTATGTTGTCTAAGGGCGGCACGAGTTCCCGAAGGGAATGAAGTAATCCACCTCTCGCGGCGGAGGAGTTCCTACGACGCCGCGTAAAGGAGTATCGGCAAAATGCCACGCTTTCGAGCGGTTCCCGCGAAAAAGTGTCCAGACCTTCGACGAAGCTCCCGAGCGTAGCGAAGGGAATCCACCTCTTCCATATTCATTTTAGGTTGTCACTACTCCACCACGAAAAGGGACTGACTTGTTGTCAGTCCCTTTTCGCGACGGTCGAGGCGGATAGGCGAACCATGCAGTGGTTCGCCCCAAGAAGTATAGATCAATCATCTTTGTTTGATTTTAGATATTTTCGTAAAATCAGATTGATGAATTGTGAAAGGGAACGATCATCTTTCTCTGCTTCCGCCTTTAATTTTTCCAACAAATCGGAATCTATCGTGATGCTGATCTTTTCTTTTAATGGTTTCATATAACACTCACTTATTATTTTTATAAAAATTATAACATTTATCTTATTTCTTCTTGACAAGTAGGATAAAGTAGTATATAATACTACCAATAAATTCCAAAGGAGAAATTTATATGAGATGTTCGAGATGTGGCAGTACTAATATAGATATTGATAGGCAACAGACGTCAAAGTATAGTTGGGGAAAAGGATTTTTGGGGTCGCTCGTATTCGGCGCGCCCGGCGCGGTAGCCGGCGTCGGCGGAAAGACAAAGACCACTACAAAATATCATTGTATGGCGTGCGGCAATATCGGTGATTTTTCTTGGGTCATTATGGATCCCGATACGCAAAGCAGAATAGACATTGCCCTCGAATATAATGACACTGCAAAGTTGAAAAGTTTTAAGCAGCAATATAGAAACATCGAATGGACACCTTCTTCGTCGATCGGAGGTGGGATGAGCCAATCTCAAAATTATTCTAGTGATCCTGACTTTCTAATAACCTATGATAGAGAATTACGAAGATATAATGGCCCCAATTATAAACAAGTCGTAATACCGAATGGCGTTGTCTCGATTGGTGAAGACGCATTCAGGCAATGCCTATTGGAATCTATTACAATTCCCAATAGCGTCAGATCTATTGGGAAAAATGCTTTTCGGTTGTGCTTAGTAAAATCATCCATCTTAATTCCGAAAAGCGTAGTTTCGATTAAAGAGGGAGCTTTTTATGGTTCCAACATATGGTCAATCGTCATTCCAGAAAATGTTATTACCATTGAAAAAAACGCTTTTGCTGGGACCGACGTGTTTTCACTTTCATTTTCAAATCCACACGGATGGATACGTATCGCGAGTAAAGATGGAAAATCCTATCCTATTGACGAAGCAATTTTGAGGGATTCTTACCAAGCGGAAAAGTTTCTTAACGAAAATAAAAGCGATTTATTCCGCAGAAATAGTTGAGTTGAGGAGAAGAATCATGACAATTTCAGAAGCGGCAAAAAAATGGAATGTCAAACCCAATACAGTGTGCGAGTACATTGCTAATGGTTACATTTTGAATTTGCAAGCGGATAATAACCAAATTATCTTGCCCGATATTCTTGCGCCTCGCGTGAAGAAAAAGCCGCAATCAGAGCGAGAAAGAGATGTGTACATTATTAAAGCCTTGAATGAATCCCAATATGTTTCGTATCCTATCCTCGGTATCACCCAGGAACACTTTGCCGAGCGGTTAAAAGCGCTGGAGAAAAGCGGCTGCATTTTCAAGAGAGACGAAGATTGCAATGATTATTCCACAAACATGAATTTTATTCTGAACACCGAGAAAGCGTCAAAGCAATATCACATACACTTAAAAATATTTGCTCCCGAAATCAGTCTTCTTTCTCTTTGATTAAATTCATGACATATTTGTTTTAACTTATCAATGCTCTGCGACACAGGGGACACTCAATCAGGTGTCCCCTGTGTCGCAGAATGCGTGTGCACTGCATGCGTATCTCGGGGATGTTTCGTGCGTATTACGAGATTTCTCCACTTCGTTCGCTTCGCTCCCTTCGGTCGAAATGACAGCAAGAAAGGTGTGAAAACACGCCGAGGCGAAATGCCTCGGCGTGCATCGTTTTATCCCGCGATTTCCCCTGCTATGCCGCATCAATCTTCTGTACGGCATGGACGCAAAGGTCGAACAGGACAAACTTACTTTCTACTTTATTGTTGTTTTCATCGTCGAGAAATTTGAGCGTCACGGTAAAATTTTTCGATTCGCCGACATTGACCGATCCGATCGCGTCGGCGTCATCGGACGGAAGCCCGTCCCCGAGACGCACTTCACGCTTTACACCGTCCTCCGACGAGACCGTCAGTTGCAGCATGGAGGCGAAGGTCTGATCGCTCACGACCGCATTGCAAAAGGTTTCGAGATAGTAGTAGAACGCCACGTCGCCACCGTTTGTAATCCTCATTTCGGCGGTAAACGTGCTGCCGGGCGCCGCCAACGTTCCTGCGGTGATGCCGAAAATGCTGTCCTGCGTCTCTGCGGAAAAGTCCTTGACGTTGTCGTCAACAACGGTCGAAAATTTGCCGTCACTGCCGATGTTGTAGGTTGTGAGCTTCACGCGTTGGAGCGTCGCCTTCAAGGAACCCGCCACAAGATGGGTTTGGATGGACACCGTTTCGTCGTACAGACCGTATGATACACCGATTGCAAGCGCAAAACAACATAAAACAAGTGCAACAGTCAGTACAAATATCTTTTTTTTCATAGTTCCCTCACTGCGGAGGGACTTTGGCTCGAAGGAAGGATCGCCCCTATCTTTGAGCGCTTCCGGGAGCATCGCCGCCAAAGCGACCATACAGAAGGCGACAAAACACTGCGGTTGGCGCAAAGTGCCAAGCAGGACTCCGAGGAAATAGCTTTTGGAAACAACTTTTCCTATCACACGGTTGGGACCTTGTTCGTCGGACGTGTCGATCGTCTGCGTGCCCACATGCGTTCCGTTGTCGCCGCAAAGCACGATGACGTACCCGCCGTTCCGACGTTCTATGTGCTGTATCCTGTGCGTGACGACCGCGATCCCGCCGATGACCCGATAAGAAAAGGTCAGAACGTCGCCCGCATTGAGGCTTGAATAGAATTCGGACTCTTCACGCTCATCCCGCGGGACAAGTCTTATCAGAATCAAGCTCCCGGCGGGAATATCCCGTATGGCGTAATTTCCGACGTCCGTTTGCGTCGCCATCGACGAGGACATGACGATCCGAGCCTGATAGCCGAACAGCCCGTGCTCGCCGGTGAGACAGAATATCATGATTGCGCCGCCTGCCACAATGGAGAGCAGAACGGAGATCAAGATACGTTTGATGATATTTCGGGTACCTTTGTGCCCGTCTTTTGTGTTGATCATAGCATAAGGAAATCCCTCTTCTCACAAAAGGCCCTCCACGATATTTTATGAATTTCTTTCAAAAAATGAAATTCCGCTCCGCATTTTAAAGGAAACCGAAGAAAAACCACATTTTTCGCGGGCGGATCTCCCGAAAATCGAGAAAGGAAATAATCTCTGAAAAGAGCGGAGCGGCGACCCGAACGGGTCGCCGCTCCTTGCAAATAAGTTTTCCTCGGCGCGGCGGAACCGTAAAACCGCACCGAACCCTCTTATTCGCTTCCCGCGGGGACGTCCGCGGCGTTTTTGGTGTTTGCAACGATCTTTCCGCCCACGACGCCCGAGAGCAAAGACGAGATATCAATCCCCGTGGATTCCCTGACGCCTTCCATGATCTGGTTCGCGCTCGACATGACGTCCTTGACGATCTTCGTGGCGTTTCCGTCGCCGTACATGACGATCTTGTCGGTGCGGCTCAGCGGAACGGCGGCGTTCTTGACGACTTCGGGCAGCGCGTGCAGATACATCTCCAACACGGACGCCTCCCCCATCTTCTTCTGCGCTTCCGCCTTGCGCTCGATCGCTTCCGCTTCGGCGAGACCCTTTGCGCGGATGCCTTCCGCCTCCTGTTCCATTGCGAATCTCATAGCTTCCGCTTCCGCCTTCTGCGCCTCCGCCTTTTTGACCGCTTCGTACGCCATCGCTTCCGCCTCCTTCTGCCGCTTGACGAGCTCGGCTTCCGCCTCTTTTGCCACCTGATAGTTGAGGGCGTCCGCCTGTTTTCTGATCTCCGCGTCGAGTTTGCGCTCTCTGATTGCGATCTCCTTCTCGGCGAGTTCCGCCTCCTTTTCGCGCCTTGCGATATCCGCGTTCGCTTTGGTGATCTCGATCGTCTTGCGCTGGTTCTCCTGTTGGATCGCATACGCCGCGTCCGCTTCCGCCCGCTTGCTGTCCGCTTTGACCTTCATGTCGGCTTCCTGCACGGCGAGCGCGGCGTTCTGTTCGGCGATCTTCTTCTCCGATTCGACCTTCACTGCGTTTGCCTCCTGCGAGGCGTTGGCGGTTGCGATCGCGATGTCGCGCTGGGCGTTCGCCTTTGCGATCTGCGCGTTCTTGCGGATCTGTTCCACGTTGTCGATCCCCATGTTTTCAATCGTTCCCGCATTGTCCTTGAAGTTCTGGATGTTGAAATTGACGACTTCGATCCCGAGTTTTTCCATGTCGGGGACGACGTTTTCGGTAATCTTCTTTGCGACGCCCTGTCTGTCCTGCACCATCTCTTTGAGCCCGACGGAGCCGACGATCTCGCGCATGTTGCCTTCGAGAACCTGCGTGACAAGGTTGATGAGTTCCCCCTGCTTCATGCCGAGCAGCGCCTCCGCCGCTTTTTTCAGCAGTTCGGGATCGGACGAAACCTTGATGTTCGCCACGCCGTCCACGTTGACGTTGATAAATTCGTTCGTGGGAACCGCTTCGCTCGTCTTGACGTCCACTTGCATGACGCGAAGGGAAATTTTATCGACGCGTTCGAAGAACGGAATGCGGAATCCCGCGCGTCCGATCAGAATTTTCCGGCGGAACGGACCGGAGATGATGTAAGCCGTGTCGGGCGGCGCCTTCATGTAGCCCAGCGCGAAGAAAATCACGATGAGAATCGCGAGAACGCCCGCGCCGATGATGAGACCCATCTGCCAAGTTGTCATAATAGTTACCTCCGTTTCTCACACATTTTTCGGGAGTGGATCCCCGCCCGACGCCGTAAAAAAAAGACTTTCGCCGATCTCTCGGTAAAAGTCTTGATAAAACTCGGAATGAGCTTTCACGGCACCGGGTATCAAACCGGAATGACGATGCCGTAACGGCGACGGGCGACGTATCTACTCCCTTTTCGTTTTCTATATACCACCGTTTCCCGCTCCTTAAACACCTTTTTCTCCGATTTCGAAAAAATCCCGCCAAACCTTAAAATATGATAACATTTTATGTGAGATCCCGTCATATCCTGTCACGCCGAAACCCTTCTCGCCCGACAAAAAGGTAAGAATTTGACATGCGCTCTCCTTTGGGGAATCCGCTTGCAAGCGCAGGCGGATTTGTAGTAAAATATTGATAGCATATATAATGGATAGATCTGATCAGATCCGGAGGTGAAAAAATGATCGGAAAGAAACTCAGATCCGCGGGCGCATGCCTCATAGCTGCGCTGATGATGGCGACGGTATTCGCCGTCTCGGCATGCGGAGACGAATCCGCAAACGTCCCGCCGACGACCTACACCCTGACCTATGCAAGCGCAAGCGTTGCGGGGGGCACGGTGAGCGGCACGCCCGTCAGCGGATCCGCAGTCGCCGAGGGAAGCAGCGTCGTCCTCACCGCGACCGCAAACGAAGGGTATCTCTTCAAGGGGTGGTATGAAAATTCGGACGTCGTCAGTACGGACGCTTCCTATTCCTTCTCCATGCCCGCCAAAAATTACACGCTCTCGGCGGTATTCGAAGAGGAGATCACAAGCTATGTCTTTACCTATGAAAGCGCGGACGAGGCGATGGGCACGGCGGAAAGTTCCGTAAGAAGCGGCGCAAAGCAAAAGACGGGCGCCGCACTCTCCGTGAAGGCGACCGCAAACGAGGGATTCGACTTCCTCGGCTGGTTCGAGGGCGAGACGTCCGTCTCCTCTGCGGCGGAATATTCCTTCTCCATGCCCGCAAAAGATTATGCGCTCACGGCAAAGTTCGCGCCCACGCCCATTCCCACGCACATCGTCCGCTATTCGAGCAAGGATACGGCGCTCGGCAGAGTGGTCGGCTATGCGAACGACGAGCTGTTCACGAGCGGAACCGCGCTCGAAGAGGGCACGCAGATCTCGCTCGAAGCGAATCCCGCGAGCGGACAGGCATTTGCGGGGTGGTTCAACGCCGACGACAACTCGCCCGTTTCGAACGACTCCCCCTATTCCTTCACGCTTGGCACGGAGGACGTCAATCTCGTCGCCGATTTCATCGAGGACATCTGCGCGCTCCATATCGAGCTCGACAACGAAGATGCGGGATCGTTTGAAATCGAAATCGACGGGAAGCAGGTTCAGAATCACTCCGTCGTGACGCCGAACGCGGCGGTCACGCTCAAAGCGATTCCCACGCCCATCGAGACGGACTTCCATGTCACAAGCGCGCCGCAGGACGGCTATGTGTTCACCGGTTGGTACACCGACGACGGCGTTCTGAAATCCATCGAATCCGAATACAGTTTCAGAATGCCCACGGGATCGTACACCCTCCACGCGAAATTCGTCAAGGCATACACCTATACCGCGCCGAAACCCACGGACGATTGGGCGCACATCACGCTCGGAAGTTACCCCCAGACGCTCAAAGCGGATAACGTCGCGATCGTCTCCTCTACGCCCGTCAACGGCTACTACACGGGCGACGACGGAGCAAAATATGTCCTGCTCACCGCAACGCCCGAAGACAGGCTCGGCGGCGTCCGCACCTTCCCCAGCACGGGAAACACCATCGAAGCGGGCAAATCGTACTATTTCAAGGTCGAGCCGCTCAGATGGCGCGTGCTCACACAGCAGGACGGCAAGGCGTTCCTCATGTGCGACACCGCACTCGACATGATGCCCTTCCAGAGCCATGTGGACGTTCAGTCCGACGCCTCCTATGTCAACTACTACGGCGCGCCCGCAGGGACCTACTATGCGAACGACTATCAGTTCAGCGAGATCCGCTATTGGCTCAACCATGAGTTCCTCAACGCGGCATTCTCCTCCCTTCCGCTCGGCGTGCTCGCGAAGTTCGGCGTGGACAACAGCGCTCCTTCCATTCTGCAAATGGACGGGGTTTCCTATCCCTGCAACAATACGAAGGACTATATTGCCCTGCTCAGTTTCGACGAAGTCACGAACACGGACTACGGATTCGACTTTGGACCGAATGAATTTCTCATAACCGACACAACCAAGCGCGTCCATGCGAGCGACTACACCGTTGCCCGCGGCGCATTCTATTTCGACGGGGAATACGAGTACTGCGCGCAGTACTGGCTGAGAACGGCGGGCAGTACCGATTCTAACCGCACCGACTATGTCGAATCGGAGCAAGTACTTCTCGTCAGTTCGACGGGAGCGGCGGGGCTCAACGACGGCATCTATAAAACCGACCGCAGCGGCGCACGCGAGTGCGCGGTCGTGCCCGCACTTTGGTTGGAGACGGTTGCGATCAACGACGGGCTCTCCCTCTACAACCCCTACGATCTCGACTTCCCGGACAGCGATCCCGCCGCGGACTTCGATCCGAACGCGGCGTCCCTTCTCAAAGCGGAATTTGCCGCGGCGCTTCCCGCGGGAAAGCAAATCTGAATCCGCGGAATCCCCGCCCGTCTGCATGAGCGGGGATTCCCGAAACAAGACAGAGGTGAATTGATATGATAAGACCGAAAAAAGCATGGTTTGCGGGATTGGCTGCGATCATCGCGCTGTTTGCGGCGCTGGCGGCGGGCTGCGGCGAAACGCTTCCCACGGTCACGCTGACCTTCGAAACGAACTGCGATCTCTCCGTCGCCCCCATCGAGGCGGAAGTCGGATCCGAAATAGACCTTCCCACGATGGAGCGGGGCGGCTGGTCCTTTGAAGGATGGTACGAAAGCGCGGATTTCAGCGGCGAAGCCCTGAAAACCGTCACCGTCCCGGACGCCGGCGCTTCCTACTATGCAAAATGGGTGCAGATGTATCTCATCCTGTTCGACACGGACGGCGGGACGCTCTCCGCCGACGCATGCTATGTCAAGGCGGGCGAGAACGTGCTCAACGCGCTGTCCTCCTACGTCCCCGAAAAAGAGGGGCTCACGTTCGGCGGCTGGTTCTATGCGGACAGCGGCGAGGCGGTCGGCAAGGACGACGCAATGCCCGAGGGGACGGTCTCCCTGCTTGCGCGCTATCTCGTTTCCTACCGCGCCGAACTCTATACGAAAGATCTCGAAGGCGACGGATATACCCTCGATTCCGCCGTCGACGGAGCGGATTTCATCGGCGAAAAACTCACCTTGCAAGCTCCCGCGCTCCCGCATTTCATCTACGATGAGGAGGCGGAGAACGTCGTGGAGCTCAAATTGCAGCTCCCCGCGGAGCGAAACGTGTTCCGTTTCTACTACAACCGCGACATCGGTTACAGCGTCCTCTATGACGCAAACGCGCCCTCGGGATTCGAAGTCAAGGGCGAAACGGAGGAACAGACCCTTCTCTACGGTGCGTCGGCAACCGTCCGCAACTGCGGCTTCACCGTCCGCAATCATCGCTTTGCGGGTTGGAGCACACAGCGGAACGGCTCGCCCGAATACGCACCCGGTGCGACGCTTCTTCCCACGGGCGACACCATCCTCTATGCCGTGTGGGATCGCGGCTATACCGACCGCCTCGGCGGATCCGACGTCATCTATCTTCCCGAATCGGAGGAGGGCGTCGCCATTCTCTCGCGCGGCGGCGTGGAGTGCCGCGGAACGGTCTCGGACGGGTCGGCGGTCTTTCAACCCGACGACGGCGCCGAAATGAAGGCTTTCCTCTCCCCCTCCATGTACACCTTTGCGTGGAAGAACGACGCGATGTCCGGCACCTATTCCGCATTCTACGGCTATTATTTCCCCGAGACCGATTCCGTCGGCATGATCTCCGATCAAGAGACGCTCGAAGTCGGCGAGGACATGACCGCCGTCTACCGCTATGAGGGGACGGACGGAGAAGAGACCTTCCGCGGCATCCTTCGCGCCGACGGGGACGGCTATTCCTTCCTCGACGGCGAGACCGTCCGCTTCACTTTCCGCTTCGGAACCGTCGAACACGACGGGACGGTGACGCCCGTTTTCTACTCCGTCGGCGAAGAGGCGGGCGAGTATTACACGTTCGTCCCGGTCGGCGATCAACTGCTCATCGGATCCCCCTATCTCCTCCTCGACGGAATGGGCGGACTTCTGTACGACACCGGGAGCGGCGAACCGATTGAGGGCTACTATCACATCGACAAGGCGTTCCGGGACGGCGAACTCGGAGGAAAACTGTACACCGCAATCCTGCAAGACGGAAACGGATACGAAGAAGTCTGCTTCATGACCTACGATCAGGGCTATTCGTATCTTCTCTGGCGCTTCCGCGACGAGACCGCCTACGGCGTTTTCACGGGCAAGGCGGGCGAGACGCTCACGCTCGACGGATACGGCGCCTTCGCAGACAGCGCGGTCTATGAGACGGGAGATAAGACGTATCAGGGCACCTATTCCGTCTCCGAATCGGAGATCTTCGGCGCGCTCGTCACGATGAACACTTCGGACGGCGAATTTACCTTCCGTCTCAACGGGCAAAACGGCTTCGAACAAGCCGATCCCTCTGCCGTGCTCTATGAAATGTACCGTCTCGTTCAGGGACCGAACGGCGCGACGCTCGAATCGGTGATGCTCGTCACCTATGACACGGCCGCCGAAACGGGAAAACTCGCGGAACTCTATGTCGTCACGGGAAATACCGTAAGACGGGCAACCGCGGGATATTACACGGCGGAAGATCTCGGCGGCGTTCTGCTCTACACCTTTACGCGCACGGACGCGATCGAGAGCGATCTGAAAGAATATCTCTTCTTCGAAGATACGTTCACTTATCTCGTCAACGATGAACTCAGCGTCGGCGGCATGCCCATCACGGTGTATTACGTCTATGCGCACGACGGCGTCGAGAGCTATACCCTCTATACGGAAGAAAACGGAGATGCAACGCTCTGGCGGAACGACTTCGGCGTCACGGGGCTCGGCAGCCTCTACTTCCGCGACGGCAAGGCGGTGGAGGGCTCGCTCTCCGTCAGCGGCGTGGGATTCTATGAAAACCAGACCTTCGCTTCCTTCACCTATACCGAAAACAGAGAAACCCGCACGCAGTACTTCCTTCTCGTCGAGACGGAGGAAGAAACGAACTCCTTCCGCCTTGCGGACTTCCCCTCCCGCACGCTCGTGAACTGCCCCGCGACGGGTCCGGACAGCCTCGACGCCTATTCCTCCCCCTACTCTCTCGTTCTCGACGGCGTGGGCGGGGCGATCTATGCGCCGGGCGGCGACGCGTCGGTCAACGACCAAAACAGGCTCGTGAAGGGCTCCTATGCCGCGACGGGAGCGACGGCGTTCGGCGACGTCATTTATACCTACACGCCCGAGGAAAATTCGCTCGGCGTCACGCCCTTCGAATTTACGATGGAATTCCATCAGGATTCGATCTATGGCTTGGATATCATCGTCGGCATGTATATCTATCACAAGAAGGATGTAACCGGTCCGAACGGCTCGTATTTCTCCCCCTACGGCGATCTCGTGCTCGACGGATTCTGCAACAAGGCAAGTTTCACCGAACCGGACGGAACCCCCTATCAGGGCATTTATTCCTATCTCAACAGCACGGGCGCCTCGCTTCGCTTCTATGACGCGGAGGAAAACGCCGCGTTCACCGTGGACTTCGCCGACGAGTTCACCATCACCGTCCGCGACGGTTTGGACGGCATGTACGCCCTCTATGACGACGCCTATCAGAGATACGAATCGAGAAACTACACCGTCATCCTCGACGGCTACGGCGAAGCCGTGCTGAATCTCAACGGAAGAGAGACCGGGCGGGGCACTTACACCCCCACCGACGTTTCCTACGTCTATCGCTTCGATTTCGATCTTCGGGCGGGCGGAACCGTGTCCTATCTCATCGCGTTTGCGAGCGCGAACGGAACGGTGTTCTGCATCGTCAGAAATACGGCTTTGAGCGGCGCATATCTTGCGGAAAACTGGACGGTCCTCACGCTGAACGGCTTCGGTCAGGGCGTTCTCATCGACGAGCTCGGCATTGAACATCCGGGCGCATACTCCCTCATCGGCGCGGGCGAAGGCGCGTTCGAATATTCGGACGGGACGGGCGGTTTCCGCTTCTCCTACGACGTGGAAACAGGCTCCTTCGTCTACAACAGCGCCTATTTCAACGAACCCCTCGTGTATTATGCGTCAGACCTGTCGTCCGTCGTCTACAACGGCATGTTTGCGATCTACGACGGAAGAGCGTATTATTTCAATCTCGACGGCAAGAACGTCACGCTGTTTACGGGCGCGGACAGCGAAGAGATTCATGTGGAGCTCCCCTCCGGTCCCGTCTATCAATACGGAGGAAAGACCTATTACCGCTACACGCCGGGCACCCAGCTCGTGTTCGAGAACACGGACAGCGAAATTTCGATTGATCTCGATCTGAGCTTTACGCCGAACGGAGAAAACGACTATGTCGCCTTCGAAGCGGAAGCGTTGTTCGGATCGTCGGCGAGCAATGTGGCGGTCGGCTACGGCGAGGACGGCAGCTGGCAGGCATTTCTCTTTGATCTCGCCTACGGCTACGAGCTCGAAATCAAACTGCATTGGAATCCCACGGGAAGAAGCACCTACGAATTTGTCGATCCCATTTTGGAGACGACGGAGGAATACGCGGATACCAACGCGGAGGGCGGCGTTCTCACCTTCTACTATTACGCCGTCGGCGGCATGATGCTGCAAGGCAGAGTCGTCGGAGCGCTGAATTACGGACATGATACGCTCGGCAACCCGTTCTCGTTCGAGGCGGATCTCTCCGCAATGGAGACGGTCTCCATCTATGAGACAGAGCTTGGGACGTTCTACCTCTCCCAGATCATCTTCGAGGCGAAGGACAGCAATCTCTATGCGATTCGCTTCTTCCTCGGAAGTATCACCACCGACATGATGGAGGGAGAGACATGGTACACGCTCGATTCCATCACGATCTGCAAGGAATTCAATGTATCGGACGAGAGCGGATTGAAGTTCCTCGTCAGGACCTACCAGCATGTGTACGCCTATCCCGAATACAGCGAGGGATACGAGTGGGGAGATCTGTACGACTGCGATCTCTATCTCGATACCGAAGAGGAAGGCGGTCTCGTATTCCTCACTCCCCGCTTCTATTCCATTTCGTCCGACCAAAGCACCGTCGCATGGGGCGTGATATTCGATGAAGAAACCAAACTCGGCTTTGTGATCGACCTCACATACGGGGACGACGGACTCGCCGCAACCGCCGCGGTCCGCACCACCTACTACGGGCAATATGCCGACGAGGAGGAGACGTATTTCGTGGAAGTTTGCTACGAATACAATATCTCGCTCAAAACGTTCGACATCATCGGGATCACGGTGCTCGCGCGCTACGATGAAGAGGAACAGATCTGGAAGCAGGTTTCCGCCGTGTTCGAACAGAACGAGGACGGCTCGTGGAGGGCGATCACAGAGGACGGCGTATTCGAGATCACAATTACGCTCGAAGAGAATTTTTACGGCGGCTACTATGGGCTGTTGCACATCAAGTTCACGCCCAACGCCTCAGCGGTTGAACCCGAATCGGTGAAAGAGAACCTTCTCTGAAATTGAAAACGTCCCGTCATTCAAAGTTGGGAAAAGTTCCCGAGGAATCCCTCGGGAACTTTTTTGCGGAAACCCCACGCGATTAAGGACTGCATTTGAGAGCTCGAGCTACGCTCTCGGTATGACAGCGGACGACAACTGCGTACAAGGGAATACACTCCTCCCTCGCGTTGCTCGGTCGTCGGTATGACAGAGAGGGCTCTCGCTTGACGCCCCCTTTCAGGCGCTCCGCCCGTAGGGCGGTGAGGGGGCGTCATTCCGAGCAGGCGCGCCGCCGCGGCAACCACCGCGGCGCGCCGTCGTCGAGGAATCGCCTTAGTATAAACCGTGGCGATCAATATCACTTGCCTACCCTTTGAGAGTCGCAAAACACACCATCGGCGCAGTGTGCCGTGCGCCAAAAAATCTCTGAATCAAAACCACCAGTGAACTGGTGGTTTGCACAACCCCTAAAAGGGGATGATGCCGGCTGACCCGTAAACGGGTAC
>CANRGR010000045.1 GCA_947630245.1 uncultured Clostridia bacterium
GCCAGAGCGTAGTGACGGTCGCCTTCGATTTCGTGCCGAAGTCAAGGAATCTCTATCTTTTTATTGTCATTCCGAGCAGGCGCGCCGCGGCAATGCCGCGGCGCGCCGTCGTCGAGGAATCTCTACCTTATTTTAGATTTCTCCACTTCGTTCGCTCTGCTCACTGCGGTCGAAATGACAGACATACTATTTGTTGCGCGCGTTGTTATGAGTTATATCGGAAAGTAGAGCGCGGCGGAATTGACCGGGAAATCGGGGAGACTGAGCTCCGGCACGCGTACGCTCGATTCGCGGAGATAGGCGACGCACTCTCCCGCGCACACCGATCGCGGCGCGATGTTGTACTCCCCGTCGAATTGATAGGCGGCGAAATTGCAGTAGCTGAGGCAAAGCGTCTTTTCCGCCGTTTTCAGAAAGTACATTCCTCCGATCTCTTCGACGGCTGCCCGGACATAGCTGCCGCTCTCCTCCTTGTCCGGATGTTCGCCAAGATCACGAAGGCGTTCCCGCACTGCCCCGATTCCCTCCTCGTAAAAGCTGTATCCGAGTAGCTCTTCATACCTTGTTTTCGCGGAGTCGTCATAGCCGTCAAAGCAGTACTTCACGCCATTCATCTCGAACTCCGCCGAATAGATTACGCCGTCGAACATGCCTTTTCTGCACTCGCCCTGCCAAGTGGCGCCGCTCGGGGCGGTGAGTTCGACCGTCGTTTTCGCCAAGCTGTCCCGATAGGTATAGGTGCCGCTCACGATGTCTCCGCCGAGCAAACGGAAGGTGAAATTTCCGTTCTCGTCAAATTCGATTTGGGCGGAGCTGTATTCGACCGACCGCTCGTGATGGATCGGGTCAAACCGGGGTTCATACCGAAAACCGTCCTTTACATAACTTTCAAGGAGCCACCTGACCCGATACGGCTCGGCGGAACATCCCGTCGCCGCGGGGAAAATCGCTACGCAAAAGAGCGCGGAGAGCAGGGCAAACAACTTCTTCATAGAACATCCTCCATTCCTATTTAATATTACAACGTTCGGCGGGAGACTTTTGTCCCGGTTTTTTCATATTTTTTTTGCTTGTCCCATAAAATAGAGCGATGCTGGAATTTCTGCCGCCGAGGCTGAAAAGCGCCGTTCGGCACGTCAATCTCAATCTTCTCTATGAGCTGCGCGTACGGGCGGAAAAGCCGCTTTGCGCCAATCTCGGGGGAGAGTATGTCTTTCTCGGGGAGAGCGGCGTATGCTCCGAGCGGGAGGCGCTTCGCCCGGAGAGCGCGGAAATCGAGGAGATTCTCTTTGCGGCGAGCGGATACTCCGTTTATTCGGTGGAAAACCAGATCCGCCGCGGATTTCTCACGGGAAACGCGGGGGAGCGCATCGGAATCGCGGGCACCTATGTCTATGAGAACGGGAGCGTGCTCTCGGTCCGCTCGGTGACGTCGCTCTGCATCCGCATTCCGCATGAAATCGAGGGCTGCGCCGAGGAGATCTATGCGCGCTGTCTGAGGGAAAAGATGCGCTCCCTTCTTCTGCTCGCGCCGCCCGGGGAGGGAAAGACGACCTTGCTCCGCGATCTCACCCGCCTCGTCTGCGCGCGGAAAAAAATCAATGTGCTCGTGAGCGACGAGCGCGGGGAGCTGTCGGCGGGGGATCTCGGCGAGACCAGCGACTGCATCAAATTCGCGGATAAACTCACCGCGTTCACCGCGGGTATCCGCGCCATGCGCCCAGAACTCATCGTGACGGACGAGCTTCTGCCCGAAGATTACCCTGCGGTGCGCCGCGCCGTCGAGAGCGGGATCAGCGTGTTTGCGTCCGCGCATCTGACCTCTTACCGCGATGTCCCGGAAAAACTGTTCTCCCGCTACATTCTGCTCGGCGGTCTCGGCAAGATCGCGCGGATCTGCGGGGAGGGAGGGGAAGATGTGGCTTAAAGCGCTCATCGCGGGACTGATCATCGCCTTCTGCACCTTCCTCGGATATCTCGCCGCGGGCAAATACCGCGCGCGCAGGAGCTTTTTCTCCCAACTTGCCGTATTCAACGAGCGGTATCTCAGCGAGCTGTCCTATCGGCGGCGTCCGATCGGGGAATTTCTCGCCACATACCGCTACACGGGAGAGTTCGGAAAGACGGTTGCGTCGCTCGGGAGTGGAAAATCCGAGGAGCCGAAGTCCTCGATCTTCACCGCAGAGGAGCGCAAATTCTGTTCCGACTATCTCGACATGATCGGAAAGGGGGACGCGCACTCCCAGAGCGGATTCTGCACGGCGCAGAAGCCCATGATCGAAGCGAAAAAAGCGGAAAGCGAGAAGGAGGCAAAGACGCGCGGCGAGCTCTATCTCAAACTCGGGCTCATTGCGGGGCTTGCCTTCGTCATTCTCATCGTATAAATATGGATATCTCGATCATCTTCAAACTTGCCGCGATCGGCATCCTCATCACCGTCGTCTGTCAGGTGCTCAAAAAGTCCGACCGCGACGACATTGCGACCGTCGTCTCCATCGTCGGGCTTGTGATCGCGCTCACAATCGCCGTGACGATGATCGGCGATCTGTTTACCACCATCCGCGAGATCTTCGAACTCACATAGCCTATGGAAATTTTCCAGCTCGTGGGGATCGCCTTTGTCACCGCGATCGCCGCGCTCATTCTCAAAGGGACAAAACCCGAGCTCGCGTTTGCGGTCACGATCGCAGGGAGCGTCATTCTGCTTCTCTTTGTCTTTGACCTTCTCAAAGACGCCGTATCAATCTTCGGAACCATTGCAAACGTCACGGGGATTGATTCCTCGCTCGTGAAAATTCTGCTCAAAATGATCGGGATCGGCTATCTCGTCGAATTCAGCGCGGGAATCCTCAACGATTTCGGACAAAGCTCGGTGGCGGACAAGCTTGTGTTCTGCGGAAAGATCATCGTGCTCGTCCTCGCGATTCCGATCATCGAAAGCGTACTCTCTCTCATTCTGCGGCTGTTGGAGATCGTGAAATGACGAAGCGAAAAAAGATTTTTGTCCTCGCATTGATTGTGTTTTCGGCGCTTATCCTTCTTCCCCGCGACCGCGCCGCCGTCATGGCGGAGACGGCGGAAGAGGAAGCCGCGCGCAGGGAACTCGAACAGAACATCGACGACCTCGTGGACGCGCTCGATACACGGGAATTGCAGAATTATCTCGATTCTCTCTCCGAATTTCGCGGCGTCTCGGTCAAGGACAAGCTGAAAAGCGTGATTACGGGCGATTTTGCCCTCGATTATTCCTCGCTGGGGGAGGCGGTCGTCCATCTTCTTTGGGAGGAGGCGGAACTGCTTTTGCCCTCGTTTGCGGTGATTCTTGCGATCGCATTGCTCTGCGGGATCCTCAACTCTGCGAAAAACGGCTTTATGCATAGTACTATGTCTGACATAATAGGCTTTGTCGGATATCTTTCGATCGGCGCAATCGTGCTCTCCGATCTTCTCTCCGCGCTCTCCTCGGGATTCGAGACGATCGGGCAGATGCGAACGCAGATGGAGATTGTGTACCCGCTTCTGCTCACGCTGATGGCGGCAAGCGGGGGATCCGTCTCTGCCGCGATCTACCGACCCGCCGTTGCGTTCATGAGCGGCGGGATCTGCGAACTGTTCGTCTCCGTCGTCCTGCCGACGTCCGTCGTCGTGATCGTCCTCGCCTTTGTGGGCAATCTTTCGGACGGAGTGCGGACCGAAAAACTCGGCGACTTTTTCAAGAGCGTCTCGAAGTG
Source organism: uncultured Clostridia bacterium (assembly GCA_947630245.1). Classification (GTDB taxonomy): domain Bacteria; phylum Bacillota; class Clostridia; order Christensenellales; family Borkfalkiaceae; genus Gallimonas. Next base: position 3,732 of record CANRGR010000045.1, read on the forward strand.
GCTCATCGGACTTTCGCTCGGGCTGTTCAGTCTTTTCCTCACCGTTCAGGGGATCACGTCCGCGCAGTACGACGGGCTCTCCCTGCGCGCGATCAAATATGTGATCTCGGGATCCGTGCCCGTCGTCGGCGGATTCCTCTCGGGGGGCGTCGAGCTCGTCGTGGCGGGCAGTGCGCTCATCAAAAACGCGCTCGGCGCCTTTTCGGTCTTTATTCTGTTCGGGACGATCCTGAAACCGCTCCTTCTCTTTGCGGCGTTGCAGCTCTTTTTGCGGCTCTCCGCCGCGATCACCGAACCCGTGGGCGGAAAGATCCCGGGATTTTTATCCCGTTTGGCGGGGGATATCGGATACTTCCCCGCGGGACTGCTCTGCGTCGCCTTTCTGTACTTCCTAACGCTACTCCTGCTCGTCTGTTCCTCGGGGGTGATCTTCTGATGCGCGCCTATCTTCTGAGCATTGCGGGCGCGGTGATTCTCTCCGCCGTCGCCGCGGCGCTCGTCCCCGAGGGCAGAATGGGGAAATTCGTGAAGGGAATGACCCGGCTTTTGGTCTTTGCGGTCATCGCCACCCCCTTGATCGGCTCGCTCTCGGCGGGGGAATTTCCCTTTTCGCCGGGTGAAATCGGAACAGACGCGGGGTATCTCGAAGCCTGCCTCTCGCTCGCCCGCCAAAACAGCCGCGAGGAGATCGAACAGTATTTATATGAAACCTTCTCCCTCCGCGCCAAAATCGAAACGGAGCACGACGGCGAAACCTTCCGTCTCGAAAAAATTCGGGCGACCGTCGACGATCCCGTCATATTCGGACAGGACGAGCATATAAATATGATAAGCCGCGTCGAAGAGGCGCTCGAAGCGAAATACGGCTGTCCCGCGGAGGTGATATGGACGGGGGAAGGATAACGAAACTCTTTCGCAACCGCACCGCGCGGATCGTCCTTCTCCTGCTCGCCGCGCTGATTTTGCTGTTCGCCGCATGGAAAGTGTTCGGCGGATCCGCGGGCACGGCGGCATCCTATGCGCCGACCGCACGGGAGGAACGGCTCTGCCGCGTGCTCGAAAAGATCGAGGGCGTGAACGGGGCGACGGTCATGATCGCGGAAGAGGAGGGCGCGCCCGTCTCTGCCATCGTCGTGTTCGAGGGTGCGGACAGCATTCTCACGCGTTCGCGTATTCTCTCCATCACCGCCGCGGCGCTCGGAATCGAGAAAAAAAATGTGCAGGTCTATCCTGCGGACAGGTAGAATTTTTATAAGAAGGAGATAGAACTATGTCAAACACCAAAAAAATCGCACTGATGTCCACCCTCGTCCTGCTGCTCGCCGTCACGGCAGTGTTCAACTTCGTGCTCGCCGGATCGCGCTCGGCGACCGTCAACGCAAGCGACGGCTCCGCGGAAGTGAACTTCTTCACATCGCACCGCGCCGAACGGACGTCGACGAGAAGCGAAGAATTTCTGCAACTCGACAGCGTGATCGCCGCCTATGCGAAGGAATCCCCCGAGTATGCGGAAGCCGTCGCGGCGAAGCAGAAGATGGTCTCCGTCATGGAGGACGAACTCGTCATCGAGACGATGATCCGCTCTCTCGGATTTTCCGACGCCGTCGTCGTCATCGGGGCGGAATCGGACAACATCAATATCTTCATTGATTCCGGCGAACTCAACGCCGAGGCGGTCACGAAAATCTTCTCGATTCTCGAAGACGAGAAGGGAATCCGGAACGGAAATATCATCATCATGCCTATTTATGCGGAAAGTTGAGCAAAAACAGTAGTAAAATAAAAAAAGATGTGCTATAATAGAGCTACGAGGAGTATATTATGGCAAGCATCAGATACAATCCCAACGGACAAAAGGGCAGAATTTCATATAACGCGGATATTGTGAGCGGGATCATCGTCCTGAGTCTCAAAGAGACGGAGGGAATCGAGCTCGTTCCTTCCAAGAGCAAGGGCATCAAAGTCTGTTTCGAGAAGGAGGGGATTTTCGCGGACATCTCCGTGATCGCCCACTACGGCTACAATGTGCCGGAACTCGCCTATGCCATCCAGCAAACGGTCAAACAGATGGTCGAATCCATGACAAAGTTCAAGATCGCAAAGGTTGACGTGCATATCCAGAGCGTCGTCTTTGTCGCGCCTACGCCCGCCGCTCCCGACCCGTCCAACGAGGAAACCGCAGATCCCGAAACGAAATAAACCGAGGATATTCCCTTTCCCGATGGAAGGGGAATTTCTCGTAAGGAGACACATGAGAAGCGATGCGAGAGAAGCGGCGTTCAAAATTATTTTTGCCGAACAGTTTGGCGGCGATTGCGACGCGCGCTTCAAATCGGGTATTTACAGAAAAGCAAATCTCAGCGAGGAGGAGACGGCGTTTGCCAAGACGCTCGTTTCGCTCACCGAAGAGCACCGCGAAGAGCTAATGGCGTTGCTCGGCGAAAAAGTGACCCGCTTTGCCGACTACCGTATTTATGCCGTGGATCGGGCGATTCTTTTGATCGCGCTTGCGGAGATCAAATTCGTCGACGATGTGCCGCCGGTCGTATCGGTGAGCGAAGCGACCGCGCTCGCAAAAAAATATTCCACCGAAAATTCCGCCGGATTTGTCAACGGCGTGCTTGCGGGGGTGATCAACGGATGATTCTGCTCAACGGAAAAGAAGCCTCCGCCGAAATCCGGGCGGAACTGAATCTCCGCGCGGCGCAGTTTGAGCGGGAACACGGAAAGAAAGCAGGGCTTGCCGTCGTGCTCATCGGGAACGATCCCGCATCGGAGGTGTATGTCCGAAATAAAATCAGAGGGTGCGAGGAGACGGGAATCCGCTCCATGACGCACCGCCTCCCCGAAGAGACAACGATGGAGGAGGCGCTCGCGCTCCTTGCCGCGCTCTCGGCGGACAGGGACGTCCACGGCATCCTCGTCCAGCTCCCGCTTCCCGCCCATCTGAATGCGGAGCGGCTGCTCGAAGCGATTCCGCCCGAAAAAGACGTGGACGGATTTCTCCCCGAAAACGTGGGCAGACTCGCTCTGAAAAAAGAGGGGACGGTCGCGTGCACGCCGCAGGGCGTCATGGAACTTTTGCGGCGCTACCATGTCCCAATCGCGGGAAAGCGCGCGGTGGTGGTGGGACGGAGCAACATCGTGGGTCGCCCGATGGCGATGCTTCTGCTGAATGCGGACGCAACGGTCACGGTCTGCCATTCCAAGACGGAAAATCTCAAAGAGGAATGCCTGCGCGCCGATCTTCTGGTCGCGGCAATCGGAAAGGCGAAATTTATTACGGCGGACATGGTAAAGGAAGGGGCTGTCGTCGTGGACGTCGGCATGAACCGCGATCAAGACAACAAACTTTGCGGCGATGTGGATTTCGACGCCGTCAAAGAGAAGGCGGCGTATCTCACTCCCGTGCCCGGCGGCGTCGGTCCCATGACGATTGCCATGCTCCTGAAAAACACGCTCGATGCAGCCGAACGCATTGAAACGCAAGATAATGTGTAGTATGTCACACATAGTAACTAAATACGAAAAATGTTTTCTCAAAAGTACGATCTATATCTGAATACGTTCGAAGGCGCGTTGAAGCGATTCTGCGCGGATCTCGATTGCTTTTCTCCGCTCGCGGAGGGCATGCGCTATTCTCTGCTTTCGGGCGGAAAGCGCGTGCGTCCCGTGCTCTTTTATGCGACGCTCGATCTTTTGGGACTCGATTATACCGCGGAGCAGATTCTTGCAATCGCTCTCGAATGTATCCATACATATTCGCTCATCCATGACGATCTTCCCGCGATGGACAACGATGATTACCGTCGCGGCGTACCCTCCAACCACAAGATTTTCGGAGAAGCGAACGCCATTCTTGCGGGAGACGGGCTTCTCTCGCTCGCATGCTCGCTCGCGTTTTCGGAGGCGGCGCGGGACGCAAGACATCTTGCCGCGGGCGATTATCTCTTTTCCGCCGCGGGTGTCAAGGGGATGGTCGCAGGACAGTCCGCCGATCTGCTCTATACGGGCAAACCGGGCGGACAAGAAGAGCTTTCCTTCATTTACGAACACAAGACGTCGAAACTGCTCGCGGCTCCCGTCGTCATGGCGGCGCTCCTTGCGGGGGCAAATCCGGAGGCTTTCGAACAATTCGGAATGGAGCTCGGGCGGCTCTTTCAACTGACGGACGACCTGCTCGACGTGAAAGGACAGAGCGCCGTCCTCGGCAAATCGGTGGGAAAAGACGGAAAAGAGGACAAACTGACCTGCGTGAAGGTGTACGGCTTGCGCGAATCGGAACTGCTTGCGGACCGCACCGCGGCAAAATGCCGCTCTTTGCTCGACCGGATCGGCGGAGACACTTCCTTCCTCAAAGACCTTGTCACTCTTGTACGCGAACGGGATAATTGAAACGTGAAAAAAATATTTTCGGGCGAGGCGATCAAAACCGCCTCCCTTCCTCAACTGAAAGAACTTTGCGAGGCGATGCGGGAAGAAATTCTGCGCACCGTCTCTGTTTGCGGAGGGCATCTGTCCTCCAATCTCGGCATTGTGGAGCTCACGGTCGCCCTGCACCGTATATTCCGTTTCCCGAAGGATAAACTCATTTTCGACGTCGGGCACCAGTGCTATCCCCATAAATTACTCTCCGGACGGGCAGACCGATTCCACACCCTGCGCAAATTCGGCGGCATTTCCGGATTCCCCAAGCGGGAAGAGAGCGAATACGACTGCTATGATACGGGTCATGCGGGGACGGCAATCTCCGCCGCGCTCGGGATTGCGAAGGCGCGAGATCTCAACGGGGAGAATTTTTCCGTCATCGCGCTCGTGGGAGACGGATCGTTCCAGAACGGGCTCGTCTACGAGGCGCTCAACAGCATCAAAATTCTCCACAGCAGAGTACTTATTATCCTGAACGACAATGGGATGTCCATCTCGCCGACCGTCGGAGGCATGCACGAGATTCTCGAAGAGCTGAAAGGGGCGGAAAACGAGGACGATATTAAACTTTTTGAACGATTCGGTCTGACCTATCGCGGAATCGTGAACGGAAACAGCTTCGAAGAGCTGCTTCCCGCATTGGAAGAAGCGAAGGAGCTGCTCAAACACGGAAGCGTCATTCTCCATGTCGCCACCAAAAAAGGGCAGGGCTATCCCTTTTCGGAACAGGCTCCGCTCGAAACGCACGGCGTCTGTCCGGTTCTGCCCGTGGGAGAATATTCCGCCGCGCTCGGCGAAGAACTTTGCGCGCTCGCACGGAAGGATCCGAAAATCGTCGCCGTGACTGCCGCCATGACCGACAATCTCGGGCTTCGCACATTCTTCGATCAATTCCCGGAACGCGCCTTCGACGTCGGGATCTGCGAAGAGCACGCCTCCATCCTGTGCGCGGCGCTGGCAACGGGGGGGATGAAGCCGTATTACGCCGTCTTTTCCACCTTTCTCGAACGCTCGTTTGACGAGATCATTCACGACATCTGCGCGCAAAATCTGCCTGTAACGCTTTGCATTGACCGCGCGGGCGTCGCGGGCGCGGACGGCGAGACGCACCAGGGCGTATTCGATCTGAGTTTTCTCTCCTTCATTCCCAATCTTACGATCGCAATTCCGAAGGACATCGGCGAATTTCGGGCGATGCTGCGCATGAGCGCGAAATATCCGTCGCCGCTTGTCATCCGCTACCCCCGAGAGGGGCGGGAAGGCACGGTTTCCGACTTTGAAATCGGGGAATTTGAGGTTTTACATAGTACTATGTCTGACGTAGTATTGATTGCGGCGGGAGAGAGATGCCTGCGGCTCGCCGAAGACGTCCGCCTTGCCGCGCTCGAACGGGGACACGACGTTACGATTATCAACGCGCGTTTTCTCCGTCCTCTGGATGAAAAACTGCTGTCGGCGCTTCCCCAGACGAATATCGTCACGCTCGAAGACAATATGCTCTGCGGCGGGCTGGGTGACGCAATCTCCCGTTTCTATCGGAATAGCGGAAAAAAGATCTTTTCCTTCGGCTATGGCGACCGATTCCTGCCGCACGGCACGCCGCATGAACTGATGGAGCGCTATGGACTCTCTTTCGGAGCGATCCTGCGCACGGTGGAGGAGTGTTTTGCGCGCGGATAAGTATTTTGCGGAAAAATTCGGATCCCGAACCAAAGCACGGGACGCGCTCAGGCAGGGGCTCGTCCTGCGCGGGGATACCGCGCTTTCCCCCGACGACAACGTTTCGGAAGGGGATTCTTTTTCTTTTATCCCGGCGTCGGAGCATTACGTCTCCCGCGGCGGATTCAAGCTCGCGCGCGGGCTCGACGCCTTCCGTGAGAGCGTCCGCGGGCAGATCTTTGCCGATCTCGGCGCGAGCACGGGCGGGTTCACCGATTGCCTGTTGCAGCGCGGCGCAAAGCACGTCTTTTGCGTCGACGTCGGGGAATCCCAGCTCGATCTTACGCTCGCCTCGGACAAACGGGTCACGGTGATGGACAAGACGAACGCGCGCTATCTGACCCGCGCGGATTTCCCCGAGGGACCGGACGGTGTCGTCGCCGATCTGAGCTTTATCTCCCTGCGAAACATCCTGCCCGCCGTCTGCGACATCCTCCCGGAGGGAGGGCTCGCCTTCGTGCTCTTCAAGCCGCAATTCGAAACGGGAAGCAGGGCGGTCGGGAAAAACGGGATCGTTCCGCAAAAGAATCATCGCGCGCTGCTTGCGGATTTCTATGAATACACATGCATGCTCCGTTTATTTCCTCATAATATTGTAAATGCCCCTCTTCACAGGCTCAAAAATGTTGAATATATCATATTTTTGCGAAAAAATATCCCCGGAATGGAAAAAAATGTCTTTTTGTGTCAGGCGCAATCTTTTTTCGAACACAAAATGAAATAAAATATACTGAAACTTCGAATTATTTTTCCAAAAGTACTTGATTTTATGCAAAAACACGCATATAATAGTGTGCGGATTTTATGAAAGTCGGCATCTTTTATCACGAGGCGCAGGTTCCGCCCGCCGAGGCGGAGGAGCTTGCCCGAACATTCATCTCCCGCAAGGCGGACGCGGTGTGCTTTACTTCCGAGGACGAAATTCCGCGCGTCGAGCGTCTCGTCGTTTTGGGCGGCGACGGAACCGTACTGCATGCGGCGCGCAAGACAGCGGAATCGGGAATCCCGCTTGTCGCCGTCAATTACGGGACGATCGGCTTCCTCACGGAATTCGAGCGGGATGAGGCGGAGGACGTCGTGGAGCTTGTTCTGGACAAGTCCTGCCGGTTGCTCCGCCGCTCCATGTTGCAAGTCGGATTCCGGGACAGAACGTTCTACTGCCTCAACGAGCTTGCGCTCATGCGGCGCAACGCACTCGACGCGCAGAACGGGCTCATCCGCATCCTCGTCACGATCGACGGAAGCCACGCGGGAGAATTTATCGCCGACGGGCTCATCGTCTCTACGCCGACGGGCTCGACCGCCTATTCGCGCTCTGCGGGAGGGAGCATCATGACGCCGGACTGCGAGACGTTTCTGCTCACGCCTGTCTGCCCGCTCTCGCTCAAAAGCCGTCCGATCGCCTGCCCGGACAAGAGCGCGCTCTCCTTCTCCGTCCCGGAGGGGGTTGCCGTCGTCCTTCACGGCGACGGGAACTGTTTCGGCGAGGCGCGGTGCGGGGACACGATCACCGTGAAAAAGGCGGAGCGCGCGGCGATCTTTCTGACAAAGGGAAAACAAGATTTTTTCCGCCGTCTGACGGAGAAAATCAATTAAAATATCTTATTATTACGATACGAGGGGGATATTTTACCATGTTGAGAAACGCAAGGCACAGCAAGATCCTCGAACTGATCGAGGAGAAGGAAATCGAAACGCAGGAGGAGCTCTGCAAGGAGTTGGCGGACGCGCACTTTTCGGTCACACAGGCGACCGTCTCGCGCGACGTCAGGGAACTGAGGCTCTTCAAAGTCGCGGGCATCAAAAAACGTTACCGTTACGCCTCGATCAGTAAGAACGAGGGCGAGCTCTCCGACAAAATGCGTTCCCTTTTCCAGGCGTGCCTCGAATCCATTCACGTCGTCGGAAATTTCGTCGTCTGCAAGACGCTCAACGGCAACGGCGCAAACGCGGGCGTTGTCATCGACCGTCTCAATTATGAGGAAGTCGTCGGCAGCATCGCGGGGGACGATACCGTCTTTACCGTTTGTAAGACGCCCGAAGCGGCGCAGGAGATCAAAGAACGGCTCGAAAGAATCGCCAAAGGTTAAACAATGCTCCGCAGTCTCTCCATCCGCAACGTCGCCCTCATCGAACGGGCAGATCTCACCTTTTCGGAAGGGCTCAATGTTCTCTCGGGCGAAACGGGAGCGGGAAAATCGGTCATTCTCGACTCGATCGACTTCGTTCTCGGCGCAAAAGCAGACAAAAGCATGATCCGCTCGGGGGAGACCGAATGCTCGGTGCGCGCGGAATTCGACGCGGGCGAGAACCTTCGGCCGATCCTCGAAGAATTTGATATCGAGGCGGACGATACAATCGTCATTTCGCGCAAACTCACCGCAGAGGGCAGGGGAAGCGCAAAAGTGAACGGCTGTGCCGTCACCGCCGCAATGCTCAAAACGCTCACTTCCAGGCTCGTGGACATCCACGGGCAAAGTGAGCATTTCTTTTTGCTCAAAGAGAGCAACCAGCTCCGCTTGCTCGACCGCATCTCGGACACGGATCGGGAAAAGGGGGATGTCGGAATCCTGCTTGCGGAGCGCAAGGGGATTCTCTCCCGGCTCGGGCTTTTGGGCGGGGACGAGAGCGAACGGAGCCGCAGATTGGATATTCTGCGCTTCCAGATCGACGAAATCGAACGCGCCGCGCTCAAAGAGGGGGAGGAAGAGGAGCTCGTCGCTCTCCGGAACAAGTATCGGGACGCCGAAAAGATCCTCACCGAACTCAATGCGGCGCGAGAATGCCTGTCCGGAGAAAACGGCGGGAACGAATGCGTATTGGGCGCCCGCCGCGCCCTGCTCCGCATCCGGAAATACGAGGAATACGCCGCGCTCGCCGACCGTCTTGAAAACGTTGCAGCCGAACTTGCCGACATCGGCGACGCCGTCGAAGGATATGCGGAAGAGCTCGACCTCAACGAAGGCGAAGCCGAACGGGTGGAAAACAGGCTCGACGAGATCGGAACCGTCAAGAAAAAATACGGGGGATCGGTCGCCGCGGCGCTCGGATTCCTCGCCGATGCGCGCACGGAATTTGCGCTGTTGACGGACGGCGCCGCACAGTTCGAAGAGCTCTCCTCCCGGCTGTCCGAAACGGACGAAAAGCTCTATCTCGCCTGCGTCAAGCTCACCGAAGCGCGCAAGAACGGCGCGAAGGGCTTCTGCAAGCGGGTCACCGACGAATTAAAAACCCTGAATATCGCTTCGGCGAAGTTCGAAGTGGAATTCGACGGCTACACGCGCGAGGACGTCGGCAGGGCAACCGCGGACGGGCTCGACAAAATCCGCTTCCTCTTTTCCGCCAATGCGGGCGAGCCGCTCAAAGAGCTCGGCAAAATCATCAGCGGAGGGGAGATGAGCCGCTTCATGCTCGCCGTCAAGGCGCAGCTCTCCGCCACGGACGGCATCGGCACCTATCTGTTCGATGAGATCGACGCGGGAATCGGCGGAAAAACGGCGAAAACCGTGGCGGAAAAATTCTGTAAGATCGCCGAAAGTACCCAGCTCATTGCCGTGTCTCACCTTGCGCAGATCGCCGCGGCAGCGGACCGGCAGTTTCTCATCGAAAAGAGGGAGGAAAACGGCAGGACGCACACGACGGTGCGGGAACTCCTCGGAACGGAGAGACGGGACGAACTCGCCCGCCTCATCTCGGGCGAAAAGAGCGAACTCGCGCTGCGGCATGCGGACGAACTCATCCAAACCGCCTCCGAATACAAAAACTCCCTGCGGCGGACGAACCCGGACCGCGCATAGAAAGCGCTGTCTTACGCAAATTAACTCTGTTCAACCCACGGAGAAATCCGTCGGAAACGGAGGTAGCATTTGCGTAAGCTGAAACTTTTTATCGCCGCAACAGCGCTGGCGGTAGCATTTGCGGGCAACGCCGGCGCGACGGCAGTTCGCGCGGATGCGGCGGAGGGGAAATATTATCTCGGCGGAATGACGGCGGGATTCATGCTCGGCGCAGGCGGCGCGGAAGTGATTGATCTGAACGACGTCTCCGCCCGCGACGGTCTGCACCGCCCTGCGGAGGACGCGGGAATCCGCGCGGGAGACACCATCGTCGCAATCGACGGGGTCAAAATCGGAAGTATCAAGGATCTGAACGACGCGCTCGCGCGGAGCGGCGGAAAGGAGATCGTCGTGACCCTGCGGCGGGCGGGCGAACGCGCCGAAGTTCCCATCATACCCGTCAAGGATCAAAAGAGCGGAAAATACAAGATCGGCGTGCTCATCCGCGATACGCTCTCGGGGATCGGCACGGTCACCTATATTGAAAAGGAGAGCAAGCGCTTCGGCGCGCTCGGACACAAGGTTTCGGATGAAAACAGCGTTTCGCTCGAAATCTCGGAGACGTCCGTCTACCAATGCAGCATCATCGGCGTCAACAAGGGAATCCGCGGCAGAGCAGGGGAGCTGCGCGGGCTCTTTCTGAATGATAAGGCGATCGCAAAAGCCGAGAAAGTCTGCGACACGGGGCTCTACGGCACCTTTACGGACTACGATTTTTCCCGCTGCAAATCGGTCGACGCCGCGCCCATCTCCGAAGCGACGATCGGGAAGGCGGTCATCTACTCGACGATCAACGGCGTCTGCCCGCAGGAATACGAGATCGCCATCGCCAAAGTGGACGAGGACAGCCGCGACAATAAAAATTTCGTCATCAAAGTCACCGATGAGAAACTCATCGAGGAGACGGGCGGGATCGTTCAGGGCATGAGCGGAAGTCCCATTCTGCAAAACGGGAAGCTCATCGGCGCAGTGACCCATGTATTCATCAACGATCCGACCCGCGGCTACGGCATTGGAATCGAAAAAATGCTCGAAGAAGAGTAAAATCGGGCTCCATCAAAGGGGGGACATGCGTTGTAAGCGCAGTCCCTTTTTTTCTTGCAAATATCTTTTCCGACTCCGCGGAAAACGACGTTCAATCACATGTTTTTTCGGCGACGGGCTCATGACAGTTGATTTTTGAATGCGATTTATGATAAAATCGGATTATAATAGTTTTTACGGCAAAATCGGACCGAAAAAGGAGAAAAAATGCAAAGGAAAAAATTTATGGGAATCTTATGCGCCTTGACGCTGGCGCTCGCAGGCGCCGCGGGGTGCGGGGGAAATAACGGAATTGATCCCGGCAAGACGCAACTCTATGTATCGAGCTATGAAGGCGGCTTCGGCAATGATTGGCTGAAAACGGTTGCCGCGCGCTTCGAGGAAGAGAATGCCGAAAAGAGCTTTCTCCCCGGCACGACGGGCGTACAGATCGTGATCGACGGCAACAAAAAGAGCGGACAGACCCTTCTCGCCAATATGGAGGCCTATCCGCAAGACCTCTTTTTCACCGAGCGCGGCTACTATTACGACGGGATCTTTCAGGGACAATTCCTCGACATCACCGACGTCGTAAAGGAAGATCTCTTGGAATACGGCGAAGAGGGGAGTATCTTCGACAAATTCAACGACGCGCAGAAGAGCTATTTCGAGCATGACGGCAAGATCTATGCGATCCCGCACTACGCCTCCTATTTCGGGC
>CANRGR010000046.1 GCA_947630245.1 uncultured Clostridia bacterium
AGAACTCGCCGTCGTTATAGGAATAGGTCATCTTCTTCGTCTCGACCTGCGCGGTTTCGAGCTTGGCTGTGGGGTTGAAGGTCTCGTCGGAGAGGACCTGCCCCGTGACGACGTTTTTGAGGGTTGTGCGGACGAATGCCGCGCCCTTGCCCGGTTTGACGTGCTGGAATTCGACGACGGTGTAGACGCCGCTCTTATACTCGAACGTGGTGCCCTTTCTGATGTCGCCTGCCAAAATCTGTGCCATATATTAGATCTCCTTTTTGATTTGCGTTATTTGACGCCCGCGGTCCTGTTCAGAGAATGATGAGATCGCGGGTCGTTTTTGTCATGAATGAATGCACTCTTCCGCCCTGCATATAACAGCTGTCCTCGATGCGGACGCCGTACTGCCCCGCAAGATAGACCCCCGGCTCGTCCGAAAAGACCATGCCGTCTTGAAGGATCTCCTCGCCGCGCGGAGACAGCGTGGGAAATTCGTGGATCTGCAAGCCGATGCCGTGCCCGAGGGAATGGGTGAAATACTTGTCGAGCCCCTTTTCGCGCAGGGACGCGCGCGCGACTTCGTCCGCTTCCCGTCCCGTCATGCCCGCCGTGACCTTCTCCTTGACGAGCTCGTGCGCTTTGAGAACTTCCGCATACGCCGCCTTAAACTCCCCGTGCTTCCCGTCGTCTCCGAAGAGGAAGGTGCGGGTGCAGTCCGTACAGTACCCCTCCGCCTTGCAGCCGAAGTCGATCAGGACGATGTCGCCGAAGCGGAGCGGCGTGTTGCCCGTCTCGTGATGGGGAACGCTCGAATTCGCGCCGAACGCCACGATCGTCTCGAACGAGGTGCCGCTCGCGCCGAGCGCACGCATTCGGTATTCGAGAAGCGCCGCCACTTCGCGCTCCTCCATTCCCTCTTTGATGTCGGGAAGGAGGCTCAAAAAGGCGTCCTCGGCGATGTCGCACGCCCTTTGGATGAGATTAAGCTCCCGCTCCGATTTATACTCCATCGCCTTTTTCAGCGCGGGCATACAGTCGACAAGCGAAAATCCCTCCGCACGAAGTTCTTCGGCGCGGGAGAGTGAGAGGAAGGGAAAGGGAACGCCCAAACTCCGATGCCCTTTCAAACATTCGAGCGCGCGGGGATAGCTTCCCTCGACCGTTTCGACGTCGGTGCCGCGGAGCGCCTTCTCCGCCGCTTCGAAGTAGCGGAGATCGGCGACGAAAACGCATTTGTCCGCCGTGAGAATGACGTATCCGTCCGTCGAATAAAAATTTGTCAGATATCTGCGCAGAAAATCCGTTTCGAGAAAGAGCGCGTCCGCACCCGTCTCCCGAAAGATCTTTTGCTTCGTTTCGTCCAACATACCCATATTATACCAAATGCGCGCACGCAAGTCAACGGTTTTTTTCAAAGAAATCCGCGCTTGCGTTCATCCTTTCACCGCGACGCGCTCGTAGATCCGCTTCATCTCCACGGCGTCCTCCGTCTGCGTGCCCGCCGACTCGGAGACGATATACGGTTCGAGTTTCCAATCCGACAGAACTTCCGCAAGCGGCTCGAACTCGGGGCCGAAGATCTCGTCCTTGAACGTGAGATGGCGGATCTCCCCCTTCGCGCCGTATTGGATTTTGGAAAAGTGCGCGTGGAAGTGCTTCATCCGCTCATAGCCGAGCGTTTCGAGAAGAGGTTCGAGGCGGGCGCGATAGTCCGCCGCGGTTTTGAGGCTCCCCTGTTCGAGGGCGTTGACGTGCCCGAAATCCACGCAGGGAAGAAACACGGGGTCGATCGCGCAAAACCGGGCGATTTCCTCCACCGTGCCGATCTGGGCGGTCTTTCCCATCGTCTCCGGACAGAAGAGCAGATCTTCCATGTTGTTGAGATAGATGTAATCGCGCAGAATTTTGAGCCTGTCCGCCGTGCGCTCCGCCGCCGTACTGCGGGATTCCTTACCCTGCGCCGCGGGATGAAAGACGATCCGTCTCCCGCCCATGAGCTTCGCCATCTTGCCGCTGTCGAGCACATAGCCGTAGGATTTTGCCGCCATTTCATCGTCCGGATTGGCAAAATTGACGAAATAGGGCGCATGGACGGAGATCTCCACTTCCTGCGCCGCGAAGGCGGAGGCGATCGAACGCGCCTTCTCCTCGCTCATGCGCACGCCCCGCCCGAAGGAATATTCGAAGCAGTCGAGCCCGTGCTCCCTGACGAATGTCGCCGATTCCTCGGTGTGGGAATATCCCTCCGCGTAAAAGCTGTCCGAGTTCCCGCTCGGTCCGAATTTTATCATGAGTGCAATACCCTCTCCTTGTCTTTTTCGAGCTGCGCCCGAAGTTCCTCCGCCGAGCCGAACCGCGAGATGGGACGCAGAAATTTTGTGGGATAGATCCGCACGTCGGCGCCGTAGAGATCCCCCTCGAACCCCGCAAGATGCGCCTCGATCTTGCGCTCTCCGACGCCGAAGGTCGGGCGCGCGCCGATGTTGACGATGGTGGGGAAATTCCCCGCGGGAGTCGAGCACATTCCGCCGTAAACACCGTCCGGCGGGAGCAGTTTTTCCGCGGGCACAGCCAAATTGAGCGTCGGAAAGCCGTACGTCCTCCCGACCATCCTGCCGTGCTCCACAATCCCGCGGATGAAATAGGCGCAGTTGTAAAAATCGCCGCCCGCGCACAGATCGGCATTCAGCGCTCCGAGCTCCCCGCGGGCGAGAAATTTCCTGCATGCGGAAGCGGAGATCTTGCGGAGCCGTCCGCTCTCTTCCGAGCGTTCCTTCACGAGCTTCGGGACAAAAACGGGACAGGGCGCAAGTTGTCTGAGCAGTGCGGGCGTGCCCGCCGCGTCCTTTCCGAAGCGGAAATCCTCGCCACAGAATACCGCCGTCGCGCGGAAGCGGGAGAAGAGTATTTCGAGAAACCGTTCGGGCGGCGTATTGCGGAACGGCTCGGTGAAGGGCAGTTCGCAGCAGATCTCAACGCCCGCCTTCCCGAAGAGAAATTCCCGTTCGGAAAGGGTGAAGAGCGCCTTGCCCCGCCCCGTCACGGTGGTGATGGCTACGGTTCCCTCCCGTTTTGCCTCCGCAAGGAGGGCGCGGTGTCCGTTGTGCAGTCCGTCGAAGCCGCCGAGCACGAGCACGACGGGCACAGGGCAGCGTTCGCCGTATTTCAGAATGGTCAGCATAATTTTTTCCCGGGGCGCAAAAAGCCCCCCTCCGCGATCGCCGTGCCGTAAAACCGTCCGCCGCGGTAAACTTTGTAGGTGCCGTCCCCGAGCTCCGTTTCCAGCCTTACGCCGTGATAGTAGCGCTCGTCGTCCAATTCGAGCGCGGGAAAGGGCAGAACGGATTCGGTGGGAATGAGATGTTCCGAAAGGTTCTCCTCCGTCAGTTCGCCGAGCGGAACACCCGATTCCTCGCAGAAGATCCCGCTCCTCGTGCGGCGGAGCGACGTCATGAATCCTTTGGTGTCCAGCGCCGCCGCGAGATCGCGCGCGAGCGCACGGATATAAGTTCCCCCGCCGCAGACGATCTCGAAGGAGAACTCGTCGTCGGCGGTCTGTCCGAGGAGACGGAAGGATTCGACGCGCACGCGCTTGGGTTCGAGCGCGACTTCCTGTCCCTGCCGCGCATAACGGTAACTGCGCATGCCGCCCACGACCTTTGCGGAAAATGCGGGCGGGATCTGCTCGATCTCCCCCGTCAGAGACGGAAGAGCGGATTCGATCTCCCCGCACGAGGGGATCCTCCCGCCGAACACGGGTTCGCTCTCGCGGTCGAGAGAGACCGTCGTCACGCCGAAGCGGAACCTTGCAAGATAGGTCTTGCTCTTATCGAGAAAATATTCAAACAGCCGCGCCGCGTTGCCGATCCCGATGGGAAGCACGCCCGAAGCGAGCGGATCGAGCGTTCCCATGTGTCCGCAGGGCGCGCCGGAGAGCCGCTTGACGCGGTTGACGGCAAAGGTCGAGCTCACGCCCTCCTCTTTGAGTACATTGATGAATCCCGTCATACGTCCCCCATAAAACGGAACACGGCATAGGAGAGCCTGTCGGCAATCTCTTCGATGTCGCCGAACAGCATACACCCCGAGGCGAGGATATGCCCGCCGCCGCCGAATACGCCCGCAACCGCGTTGACGTCCACCTTCCCTTTGGAGCGGAAGGACGCCTTGTATTGCCCCTTCTTCACTTCCATGAGACAGACGCTGACTTCGACGGAATCAATCGTGAGCCCGAAATCGACAATCCCCTCCGTCGCGTCCTGCCCGAGTCCCCTCTCTTCCAGCATGCCGAGGGGCACGACGGCGAGCGCGAGGCGGTCGTCGAGCAGAAACCGCAGACGGGAGAGCACGGCAAGATACATCTCCGCCCGCGCCTTGCTCTGTTTTTTGAACATGAAATAGTTGATTGCGTTGACGTCCGCGCCCGCGTCCGCGGTAGCCGCCGCGGCACGGAAGGTGTCGCCCCCGACGTCGCTGTGGGAAAACCCGCCCGAGTCGGTGACGATTCCCGTCATGAGGGCGTTTGCGATCACCGCGTCGAAGGGAACGCCGAGCGCAGCGATGAGATCGGCGACGTTTTCGCTGTTGCTTGCGCGCTCGCGCACGAAATTATAGCGGCAGAACCGCGTATTGGAGATGTGATGGTCGATATTGACGGTGATCTTCCCCTTGCGGGCGCCCTTCAAGAACGTCCGTGAGAGTTCGCCGAGGCGGTTTTCGTCGCTCGAATCGACGCAGAGATAGCCCTCGGCGTCGAGCGTCGGGAAGCGGCGGAAGGAATCCGCGCCGCTTAAAAACGAAAATTTTTCGGGAATCTCCCCCTCGTTGACGAGCTGGTTCCGCACGCCGAGCAAAGAAAGAGCGCGGGAGAGCGCAATGCCGCAACCGATAGCGTCGCCGTCGGGCCGCATGTGCGTAAAGATCACCGCGCTTCTGAGGCGTTTGATCACGCCTGCGATTTCTTCGATTGTGTTCATTTTTCTTCCTTTCCGAGCCCCGCGAGCAGTGCGTCGATGTGCGAGCCGTATTCCATGCTCCCATCCTCGAAGAAGGTGAGCTGCGGCACGGTGCGCATGGTCATGACTTTCGCAAGTTCGCGGCGGATGAAGCCCGCGTTCTCTTTGATCAGCGAAAACGTCTCCGCTTTCTCTTCGGGGGACGCCGCGAGCACGCTCACGAAGATCTTCGCCGTTTTGAGATCGGGCGCGACGTTTGCCTCCGTCACGCTGATGATGCCTTTGAGCCCGGGCTCCTTGTCTTTGAGCGAGCCCGAGACGATTTCCGCGATCGCGTGGCGGTATTCGCTGTCGAGGCGGTCCGTTCGCTTTGCTTTCATTGTTTCAGCTCCTCGATGAGATAGCACTCGATGAAGTCTCCGACCTTGATCTCGTTGAAGCCGTCGATCGCGCAGCCGCATTCGAGCCCGCCCGAGACTTCCTTCGCGTCGTCCTTAAAGCGTTTGAGTTGTTTGACCCCGCCCTCGACGATCATGACGTCGTCGCGGTAGATTCTGAGCTTCCCGCCGCGGACGAGCTTGCCCTCGGTGACGTAGCAGCCCGCGACCGTGCCGACGCCCGTGATGTTGAAGGTCTGCAAGACCTGCGCCTTGCCCATGTAGACTTCGTGGTACTTGGGCGCAAGCATGCCTTTGAGCGCCGCCTGCATGTCGTCGATGAGTTCGTAAATGATGCGGTAGCTCCGCACGTCGACCTTGCTGCGCTCGGCGAGCTGTTTCGCTTTGGTATCGGGGCGGACGTTGAAGCCGATGATGATCGCATTCGCGGAGTCGGCGAGCATGACGTCGCTCTCGTTGATCGCGCCCGCGCCCGCATGGATGATCTTGACCTTCACTTCCTCGTTCGAGAGCTTTTCGAGGGACGCCTTCACCGCCTCCACGGAGCCCTGCACGTCTCCCTTGACGATGATGTTGAGTTCTTTGAGTCCCTCGCTGACCTGCGCGAACACGTCGTCGAGGGTGACCTTCGTCGTCTCCTTGATCATGGATTCGCGCTGTTTGCTCTTGCGCTCCTCCTGCACCTGTTTCATGAGGTTCTGGTCGACCGCAAAGATCATGTCGCCCGCGTTGGGGACGTCCTCGAGCCCGAGCACGGAGACCGCCGTGGACGGTCCCGCCTCCTTGACGGTTCTGCCCTTGTCGTCGATCATGGCGCGCACTCTTCCCATCGTGGTGCCCGAAATCAGATTGTCGCCCGTGTGGAGCGTCCCGTTCTGCACGAGCACGCTCGCCATCGGTCCCTTGCCCTTGTCGAGCTTCGCCTCGATGATGACGCCCTTCGCCTTGCGGTCGGGATTTGCTTTGAGTTCCTGCATCTCCGCCACGAGATAGATATTTTCGAGGAGGGTGTCGATCCCCTCGCCCGTCTTTGCCGAGACGGGGACGATGATGACGTCGCCGCCCCACTCCTCGGGCACGAGATTCTGTTCGACAAGCCCCTGCTTCACCTTGTCGGGATTGGCATGCGGTTTGTCCATTTTATTCATGGCGACGATGATCGGCACGTTCGCCGCCTTCGCATGGTCGATCGCCTCGACGGTCTGCGGCATGATGCCGTCGTCCGCCGCCACGACGAGAACCACGATATCGGTGACCTGTGCGCCGCGCGCACGCATCGCCGTGAATGCGGCATGCCCCGGGGTGTCGATAAAGGTGATCTTCTTGCCCTCGCCGAAGGAGACGGTGTACGCGCCGATGGACTGGGTGATTCCGCCCGCCTCCCCTGCGGTGACGTTGGTCTTGCGGATGGCGTCGAGCAAAGACGTCTTGCCGTGGTCGACGTGACCCATGACCGTGACGACGGGCGCGCGCGTCACGAGATTTTCCGCATCGTCCTCGCCGTGCGCCTCGAAGAGGGCGTCCTCCGCCGTTTTCTCCGGCTTATATTCGAGATCAATCCCGAGTTCGAGCGCGATAAACGCCGCATTGTCGTAATCTATGGATTCGTTGACCGTCTTCATGACCCCCTCGCGGAAGAGGCGCTTCGTGATCTCCACGGCGGAGATGCCGAGCTTTTCGGAGAGCGTCTTGATGGGAATCTCCTTGCTTGTCACGACCGCGTGGTCGATCTTGACGGTCTGCGTCTCCTTCTTGACGCCCTTCTTTGCAAAGCGCGCCTTGCGATAGCCGCTCTTCTCCTCGTCGAAGTCGGAGGCGGAAGCCCCCTGTCTCCTTTGAAGCGCGCGCTTGGATTCGGGGCGCTTCTCGACATACGTTTTATCGAATTTTTTGGGCGCGGAGAACTCTCTGCGCGGCGCGGGCGCGGGTGTCGGCGCTACGGGGCGCGGCGGTCTTGCCGCTCCGGGTCCCGCCGGACGTACACCGGCGGCAGGACGTGCTCCGGCGGGCGCTCTTCCCGCGAGCGCGCCGGGACGGACAGGACGGTCCGCAGGGCGGTCGGAAGGACGGTAGGTGGGACGGACGGGGCGGTCCGCAGGGCGATCCGAAGGACGGTAGGTCGCCGGCTGGCGGTCTCCCTTCGCGGACGCGGCGGGCGCGGGACGCGGTTCGCGCTTTCCGCTGTCCGTCCGCGCCGGACGGGGCGCAGGCGCGGGCGCGGGCTCCGCCACAGGCGTAGGTGCGGGTGCAGGTGCAGGCGCAGGTGCGGGCACTTCCGCAGGCGCCGCTTTTGCCTCCGCTTCCTCCTTTTTCCGCGCCTCCTCGGCTCTTGCGCGTTCTTCCTCCTCTTTGCGGGCGCGCTCCGCCTCTTCGGCAAGGCGAAGCTCCTCTTCCCGTCGCTTAGCCTCCTCTTCGGCGCGGCGCAGGTTGGCGACCGTCTCCATTTCGGTCAGCCGTTTCAGAATGTCCGCAAGCTGTCTCTCGCCGGCAGCGACCGACTTCGAGAGCCCGCGAAGCTCCTTTTCGCCCAGAAGCGTGCTCAATTTTTCGATATTTTCGTATGCCATAAAACTCCTCGTTTCGATGTTGACAAATCTAATCTCGGGAATGCGCCGCCAGAATCGCGCCCGCGAGATGTTCCTCCCGCACGGCGGCGAGCTTGCACGCCTCCTTGCCCGTGATGTCTTCGAGACCGGAGACAAAGATGAGCGGACAGGAGAATTTCCTCTGCAATTTTTCGATTTCCTTTCGGTTGTTTTTGGCGACCGTCTCGTCCGCGACGAGCAGATACACTCCGCCGCGCAGGGTCCCCGCGGCATGGACGCCGAGCGTCAGTTTCCCCGCGCGCCGCGCGAATCCGAGATATGCCGCCGTTTTATCGTTTGCTTCCAAGAAACTCCTCCTCAATCCTCAGATAGATCTCCTCCGGCACTTCGCAGGAAAAATTCTTGTGGAGCAGTTTATACTTTCTCAGTCTTGCGATGCAATCCGCGCTGTTGCAGATATATGCGCCTCTGCCGGGCAGTTTACCCGAGAAGTCCAGACGGATCTCCCCTTCCGCGTTCTTGCAAATGCGGAGCATCTCCCGCTTCGGCTTTTCCTCCCTGCAAGCGATGCAGGTGCGGAGCGGGATCTTCTTAGGGGTCATTCCGCTTCTCCGCCCGTCTCTTCGGGCTCTTCGGGCTTCTCCTCCTCCGCAAGGGCGAGTTTCGCCGCGGCGGATTCGCTCTTGACGTCGATCTTCCATCCCGTGAGGCGCGCCGCCAAACGGGCGTTCTGTCCCTCTCTGCCGATGGCGAGAGAGAGCTTGTCGTCCGGCACGACCGCGACCGCCGACTTCTCCCCGATCTGCGTGACGGAGACAACCGTGGCGGGCGAGAGAGATTTTGCGATAAATTCGAGCGGATTTTCGCTCCAAAGAATGATGTCCACCTTCTCGCCGCCGAGTTCGGTGACGACGGCGTTCACGCGCGCACCCTTGTTCCCGACGCATGCGCCGACGGGGTCGATGCGGCTGTCCTCGGTGTAGATCGCCATCTTGGTGCGGTGTCCCGCTTCGCGGGCGACAGACTTGATGAGCACCGTTCCCTGCTTGATCTCGGGAACTTCCTCCTCGAAGAGGCGCTTGACGAGCCCGGGCGCGGCGCGGGAGACGAGCACCTGCGCATTGCGTCCGCCGTTTCTCACGCGCTTGACAAAGACTTTGATGCGGTCCCCGGTCTCATACCGTTCGCCGGGAACCTGATCCTGCGGCAGCATGAGCCCTTCGATCTGCCCCTTGCCGAGCTCGATATAGACGTTTTTCATGTCGACCTTGCGGACGAGCCCGCTCATCAATTCGCCCTCCTTGTCCGAAAATTCGGAGAGGGTGTTGTCCCGTTCGGTCTCGCGGATCTTCTGCTGGATGACCTGTTTCGCCGTCTGCGCGGCGATCCGTGTGAAGTCTTTGGGAATAAATTCTTCGGAGAGCATGTCGCCGACTTTCGCGCTCTTTTTTATGAGCTTGGCGTCTTCGAGGGTGATCTCGCCCTCCTGCGCCTCCTCCGCGTCCACGACAAGGTGCGTCAGGAAAAAGCGGAGCGTGCCCTTTTCGGAATCCGATTCGATCTTGACCACGCCCGTTTCTCCCTCATATTGCTTTTTGTAAGCGGAAGAGAGAGCGCTCGCAAGCGTGTCGAAGAACGCCTCTTCGCTGATCCCCTTTTCCCGTTCCAGATCGGCAAGCGCCGAAAAGAAGTCCTTGTTGACCATAATATTTTTCTCCTTTTGATCCGATTTTCTTTCCACGGAATCCGCTCCGTGTATCCCGCGGCGCGCGCCGCGCAAGTGCTCAGATGTCGACCGCGAGGCACGCCTTAGCGATTGCCGCGACGGGGAACTCCCGTTCGGCGCCATCCGAGATCTTTACCGTGTTTCCGTCGAAGGAGATCAGCTCCCCTTCGAACCGTTTCTTGCCCGAGACGGGCGCATAGAGACGGATTTCGACCTTCTCTCCGAGATGCCGCTCGTAATCGCGCGCGTTTTTGAACGGGCGGTCGAGCCCCGCGGAGGAGCAATTCAGCGTGTAGGAAGCGCCGAAGGTGGGATCCAGCTCGTCGAGCGGACCGTCCACGGCGTGATGAAACGCTTCGAGCAGGTTGAGATCCACGCCGCCCTTTGCGTCGAGGAAGAGATTCAGCGACGAATCGCGGTTGTTCCAATTCGCGTCGATGATCTCCGCGTTCATCCGCTCCGCAATCGGTTCGAGAAAGCGCACGATCTCCTCAATGGGTTTCACCTTCATCTCCGTCTCCTCTAAAAGAATTGAGAGCGGCTGCCCGCTCTCAATCACCTTTCCTTGATTAAGCAACCAAATTATACCATACTCTTCCGCGAAATGCAAGCGTTTTTTCGATTTTTTCTCTCCGCACGCTCAACTTTCTTCCGGCATCAGCGGGGAAGTCCCCCCTTCCGCCGCACGAGTTCGGTGAAGATCTTCGCGGTGACGAACGCGTCGTCGAACGCCCTGTGGTGATGAAAGTCAAATCCGAAGTAATCGGCGACGGTGTTGAGCTTGTAATTGGGAAGATGCAGGAGCTCCTGCGCAAAGGCGACGGTGTCGTACTGCCGCTGGGAGAAGAGGAATCCTTCCTGCTCGCCGTAAAAGCGGATGAAACGGTAGTCGAAGCCGACATTGTGTCCCACGAGCACGCAGCCGTCGCAGAACTTATAGAAGTCCGCGATGACGTCCGCGATTTCGGGCGCGCCGGCGAGCATTCCGTCCTCGATTCCCGTGAGGCGGACGATCTCCGCGCTCAGACGCACGGGACACGCGACGAAGGAGGAGAACTTTTCGCGGATCTGTCCGTCCGCGATCTTGACCGCGCCGACTTCGATGATGCGGTCCATCGACCCGCCGACGGGATTGTTGTTGAGTCCCGTCGTTTCGAGATCGAACACGACGAACGTCTCCTTCCGGAACGCGGGCGGCAGGGGAGTCCCGCCGAAGAGATCCGCCTGCACGAGATCGGCGGCGGGCTCGGGCTTTACGCGCAGATAGTCCTGCGGAACGGGACGGGACGCGCGCTCTTCGGGGACAAATCCCTCGGGCGGCGCGCCGTAATCAATCTTGTTTGCGGTGAACCGGAATCCCCCGCCGAAGAACTCGTTCGCGCCCGTGAGGCAGACCGCGTCCCCCTGCCTGACGGCGCGCACCCTTTCAAGCGTCGCCTTCTTGGAAAAGTAGGACGCCCGCAGCTGTCCCGTGCCGTCGGAGAGGGTGAAGGAAAAATAGGGCTTCCCGTTCTTCGTGAGTTTTTCCTCCGCATAGGAGACGTATCCGCAGACGGTGACGGCGGGCATTTCGCCCGTGAGATCTGCGATGTAGAGCGCCTCGGAGCAATCCGCCCCGTCGATGGGCGCGTAATTTCCGATCGCGAACGTGCGGGGCGCGACGATCCGCTCGGGCGGCGGGGGCGCGTCCCGCTCCATCTCCCGCGCCGCCTTTTCGGCGTTGCGGTAGGAGCCGTACCACGCGCCGCAGAACCGGCGCATGAGCTCCTCGGACAGGACGTTGATGACGTCCCCCTGCGCAAACTGCGCGCGTTCCCCCTCCGACACGGAGAGAAAGAATCTTCCGCCCGTGCCGTCCGGGACAGCTTCGATGTCGTCCGGCGTGAAAAATGCCGCCGCGGCGGGAAAACGGGAGGCGAGGAGATCCCCGATCGCCCTTTTGACGTTCGCGGCGTCCGGAACCGATTTGACGACGTTCACCCGCGCGGCGTATCCCTCCGGAACATATCCCTGCGAGACCCGCTCGGCATGGGCGACGTCGTCCGCGGTATAGGTGAGGTCTGTGACGAGATGAAAGACGACCGTCTTTCCCTCGACCACGAGTTTTTTCAGGACGGCGCGCCCAAGCCCCGCCGTCTGTCTGATTTCACTGAGGTATTGTTCGCTCTTCATCCGAGTATCTCTTCGAGACGTTGGAAAAATACCGCCTCCGCTTCCTCCGCGCGGACGCGCTCTTCCACCGTTCCTTTTCTGAAAATCACACAGTATTCGCCGCCGCCCGCGATGCCGAGATCGGCGTCCCGCGCCTCCCCGGGTCCGTTCACGACGCACCCCATCACGGCGATTTTCAACTTCTTCCGCACCGATCCGACCCGTTCGTTGACCCGCTCTGCAAGCCCGATACAATCGTAGCGGCACCGCCCGCAGGTCGGGCAGGAGACGACTTCCGCATAATCCGTCTCGATTCCGCAGGCGCGGAGAATGTCGTGCGCGGCGAGAACTTCCCTGACGGGATCGGACGTGAGCGAAACGCGGACGGTGTCCCCGATTCCGTCCAGAAGAAGGGAGCCGATCCCGATACTGCTCTTGATCAGCCCCGTCCGCTCGATTCCCGCCTCCGTCACGCCGAGATGAAGGGGATAGTTCGTCCGCGCGGCGAGGAGGCGGTAGGCGTGCACGGTCAGCGGCACGTCGGACGCCTTGACGGAGATGACGATCTCCCCCACGCCGTGCTTTTCCAGCAGGGCGACGTTCATGAGCGCGCTCTCGACGAGCGCCTCCGCGCTTCTGCCGTACTTTTGCAGAAAGTGCGGCTCGATACTGCCCGTATTCGCCCCCACGCGCACGGGGGTTTTGTGCGCTTTGAGGCAGTCCGCGACGAGGGCAAGTTCCCGTTCCCCGCCGATGTTCCCGGGATTGACGCGCAGTTTATCCGCGCCCGCCTCGGCGGCGAGCACCGCAAGACGGGCGGAAAAGTGAATGTCCGCGACGAGCGGGATTCCGATGCGGCTGCGGACGGCGGAAATTGCGCGCGCGTCCGTTTCGTCGAGGACGGCAACGCGGACGATGTCGCAGCCCGCCGCTTCCAAACGAAGAATTTGAGCGACGCATTGTTCCACGTCGCTCGTCTTTACCGTCGTCATGCTCTGGACGGCAATCCGCCCTCCTCCGAGCGCGACGCCGCCGACATTTACGATTTTTTTTGGCATATTACTTCTTTTCCGTTTCCTTTGTCTCCATCATGCGCTGCAACTCGGACATGAAGGAGGAAATGTCCTTAAAGGAGCGGTAGACGGAGGCATAGCGCACATAGGCGACCTCATCGAGCTCCTTCAACCCCTCCATAACCATTTCGCCGATCTGCTTGGAGGAGACTTCCTGTTCCATAGAATTGTAGATCTTCTTGGTGATCTCTTCGGCGAGCGCGTCGATCTTTTCGAGGGAGACCGGTCGCTTCTCGCACGCTTTGATGATGCCCCGTTTGATCTTTCCCACGTCGAACGCCTGTCGGTTCCCGTTGGATTTGATGACGAGGATGGGCGCGATCTCGATCGTCTCATAAGTGGTGAAACGGCGGCCGCAACCGAGACACTCCCTGCGGCGGCGGATTGTCTTGTCGTCGTCCGCGGAGCGGGAGTCGATGACCTTGCTCTCCGTACAGTTGCAAAAAAGACAGCGCATAACGTATCCTCTCTCGGTTTGATTATCCGTATTATATCATAACGGGAGAAAAAAATCAAGGAAATTTCCGCATTTTCGGGCGGGCGGCGAGAAAAACCGCGCGGCGTAGCGCCGCGCGGGTCGGTCAGGTTGTCTCGGGAGGGGTCTGGGGAGGGAGCGCGACTTCTTCGAGTTCGTCTTTCCCCTCCGCTTCCTTCGGCAGTTTGATGCCCTCGGACGTAAATCCCCTGCCGCGCACTTCGGAAATGACGCCGACCGTGAGGAACGCCTCGGGGTCGATTTCCTGCACCTTGTTTTTGAGTTTCACGAGCTCGCGGTTGCTCACGATCGTGAGCAAAACGAAGCATTTCTCCTTCAAATACCCCGTCTGCCCGAAAAGCACGGTCACACCGCGGTTGAGATCGTCGAGTATCATGTCGCGGATGGCGCGGTATTTTTTCGAGACGATCTTGACCTGCATCTTCTTCCGCCCGATGGGTCCCACCATCTCGACCACGACCGAAGAGAGCAGGGCGATGAGAATGCCGCAGAGGATCTCGTCGATTGTGATATGGGCGAAGAACTGCAACAGGATGATGAGAAAATCGAGCACCCAGAGCACGGCGGAGATGGGCCATGCGAAGAATTTATGCAAAATGAGGGCGGGAATGTCCGTGCCGCCCGTGCTCGCGCCCACGCGGACGACCATGCCGATCCCCGCGCCGAAGAGCAGCGCCCCGAAGAAGAGGGCGACGAACGGATTGCTCGATCCGAGCGGATTGCCGCCGTTCGCCTTGACGAGCACATCGTTGACGATCTGGAACAGGCTCACAAAAGACGGATACAGGAGCGTCCCCGCGAGCGTCGCCGCCGCAAATTTCTTGCCCAGCAAAACCGCGCCGACGAGGAACAGAATGATATTCGCGGTGTAGACGGTGATGGAGACCGCCCACTCGCGCCATGCGACGTCCTCGCCGATGAGGTTGCGCACGAAGATGCCGATGCCCGTCGTTCCGCCCATGACGAATCCGTTCGGAATGATGAAAAGCGACGACCCCATCGCGGTGATGGCATTGCCGACCACGATGATAAAGACATAGACGAGAAAATGTTTGACTTGTTTTTTGTTCGGCTTGGTGATTTTCGGTAGTTTCATAACGCCTCGGGAGCGGACTTCCTCCGCCTCGGCGATTATTATAGCATTCCCGTTTCGCGTTTGCAATCAATTTCAAAAAAAATTTTCGTTTTCTTTTTCCGACGGAAAAGACGTTTCCCGCCTCCCCGAAGGGAGACGGGAAACCAAAGAGCCCAGAACTTGTCAGTATCCGCAGGAACAGCCGTTCAACCCGTACTGTTGCGCGTAGTAGCAATCCGTTCCGCCGCCGTTGCAGCCGCAGTTACAGCCGCCGCAGGAATTGCAGGAATTGCAGCTGCGGGAATTGACGGGCGCAAAGAGATTGGTGAGCGTGGCGAGAAGCGCGTCGCCGCAGGAATTGCAGGAGTTGCAGCCGCAGGAACCGTTCGAAGAGACGGGGTTGATCCCCCCGTTGTTTCTTCCGCAGCCGCAGGAATTGCAAGTATTGCAGGTGTTGCAGGTATTACACATGATTTGACCTCTATCGTAAAAATTATTTTCGGCAAATACCGCATTTCAGTTTATGCGCCCGCATCCGTTTCGGGTGCGGGCGCATGAATAATAATCCCCGCGTAAAACGCGGGGTATTTCATTTTCGGGCATAGCCCTAATCGTTACAGGCGGCGCACAAGT
>CANRGR010000047.1 GCA_947630245.1 uncultured Clostridia bacterium
ATAAACAAGAATTTAGGAGTTAAGTATGACGAAAGTTTGGCAAAAATTATATGACGAAGCTATGAGTGTTCTAAACTCGCGAGAAATCTCTCCAAGAATGTGGTGTGGGAGTGTCGCCTCTGCGTTGATTACAAAAAAAGGCAACATTTACAAAGGAATTTGTGTTGACACGGATAGCTCGCTCGGTATGTGTGCAGAGCGAAATGCGATTTCGACAATGCTCACCTATGGGGAATGTGAAATTGATAAGATTTTATCTGTCTATCGGGACGGAAAAATCATTCCCTCATGCGGTGCGTGCAGGGAATTCATGATACATTTGGGAGAGAGCGCAAAGGATATTGAAATGATGGTCGATAGCAACGGCAAAATCGTAAAACTATATGACTTAATGCCCGAATATCCGAACTATAAATAATGTTTGTGCGGTAAATTTCAATTTAGCGATTTATCATCAGAGGCGGGTCAATCCCCACCTCTTTTTCTATAAAAATATTGCTTATTCGACATGAAAATATAAGTCATGTAGAGTAGAAAAGATTACGATTTGACGATTGACAGATAAAGAATGTGCCAAAATAAGGCAAGTTTGGTTAAGCCGATTTCTTGACAAATTTTACTTTCATTTGCTATAATTTGAGAAAAGGGAGTTCCTAACTCATTCAACGAAAAAGTTACCGGAGACCACCATGGATTGCATTTTTTGTAAGATTATAAGCGGCGAAGTGCCGAGCAGAAAAGTCTATGAGACCGCGCATAGTTTGGTGTTTATGGACGTTGCGGGGGATGTGGACGGACATCTGCTCGCCGTGCCGAAAGAGCATTTCAAAAACATTCTCGACTGCGAGGAAAGCTCCCTCCGCGACCTCATGCTTGCGGTGAAGGAAGTCTCAAACCATATCGTGGAGGACTGCGGTTACGACGGCGTGAACCTCTTGAATGCAAGCGGCGAGAGCGCGGGGTAGTCCGTCCCTCACTTCCATATTCACGTCATTCCGCGAAAAACTTGCGACGGCGTCAACGCGTGGCCGAAATTTGAGGGCGCAAAAATCCCGATCGACGAAGTTTGGAAGAAAATAAAACTGCTTTAACCCCTTTTCGGGAGATGGGAACCCAATCAAAAAACCAAAAGGAGCAATCAACTATGGACAACGTTGCAGATGAACGCGACTTTGCTCTATTGGCAAAAGACAAATATACTTTTTACGTGCTGCGGCGGATCTTGGACGGCGGGTGCGAATTGCTCCTGACCGATCACGAAACGCTCATCCTCTGCTTCTCCTGCGACCCCTTCCCCGTGTGGATCTGGACGACGGACGGCGCGCCACAAGCCGAAATGGAGCGGGCATACAAAGAGGCGATGAGCCGCCCGCTTCTAAATGGCAAACTCTTTAATATGAAATACGATCTTGCGAACTATTTTATCAAGCGCGCCGCCGAGGACGGGAAAACGCTTTCGGTCTGCAAGAATATGTTCGCCTACGATTGCCCAAATCCCATCAAGCCGACCCAATCCGCCGACGGCTGTCTCTTCCGTTGCGGTGCGGACGACATTGAGACGCTCACCGATCTCATTGAGGAATTTCATTCCGAACTTCAACTCGACAAGCTAAGCCGCGAACGGTACCGCATGGACGCGGAGCAGTCGATCGCATCGGGAAATACTTTCTTTTGGAAAGACGGACAGGGCGAAGTTGCCGCCTGTTGCAGGTTTACGGTGCGCGACGACACGGCGTCGCTCAGCCTTGTTTATACGCGACCTACATTCCGCAGAAAGCACTATGCCCAAAACATGGTTTACGAAGTGACAAAACTTGTGAAAGAGGCGGGCTACATCCCCATGCTCTATACCGACGCCGACTACCCCGCCTCCAACGCCTGTTACGAAAAGATCGGCTATATCTTACGCGGAAAACTTTGCACGATCGGGTAAAACAAGGTAAATGAACCCCCTCCAATGGAGGGGGACTAAGGAGCTTGCCGACCTGCTCTCATTGTAAGGGGCGGCACCGAGCGCCAAATTAAAATTCAGAAATTTTTATCTTTTAACCGTTGCCGAACTTCATCCAAATTTTTATATCGGACATAGAGCAAATCGCTTTCCAACGGCAAAGCAAACTTGGAATTCACGCCTGTCCCGTACGGCATGAGTACGCATTCTATGTTTTCTTGTTCCAGACGATCTTTCAGGTTATCGCCGAAAATCCGATCCACTTGCGCGACCAGACAAAAATCCTCCCCTGTGACGGCTCTGAGCTTCTTTCGCCCGCACTTGGGACATCTTTCGCCGTTGCAGGCAATATTGCATCCCTCACAAAAATTCATAATCCGCCTCCGCAAGTTCAATGATTGCACGATTCATTATGGCATATCCGCGCAGAAAAATCAAGCAAAAAAGTTCGGACGGCATTTCGGCGCAAGCATATCTGTGACATGCCTTTTCTATGACATGCGCGGCGGGGCGCGAGAACAACAGAAATTCAGAGGGAAGTTCAAAAGTTTTCATATACCGTGCAAAGAGGGGAGATATTTGCTATAATAGAGGCATGAAGGTTTTCAAAGTGACGCTGTTTTGGATCTGGTCGTGTCTGTGGGGGTGTCCGATGACGCTCTTCGGCGCGGTCACGGCTCTTGTGATGCTCTGCCGCGGGTACAAGCCGCAGAGTTTTCACGGTCTCGTCTGTTTCGCGGGAGCGCCCGGCGGGAGCGGATTCGAGGCGGGCGGTTTTTTCTTCGTCGGAGAGGGGACGGGCGACGCGCTCAAACGGCATGAGGCGGGACACGGCGTACAGAATCTCATCTTCGGACCGCTCATGCCCTTCCTCGTATCCATTCCGTCCGCCATCCGTTTTTGGGTGCGGCGCGCAAAGATCGCACGCGGACGGGGTGCAGAGCTTCCGCCCTACGATTCGATATGGTTCGAAGCGCAGGCGACGCGGTTCGGCGAGCGTTTCTTTGCGTAAAAAAACGCGTCATACACAAGTTAAAGGGGGAGGATACCATGTGCACCGCAATCTCTTATACGACAAAAGACTTTTATTTCGGCAGAAATTTCGATCTCGAATACTCCTATCGGGAGGAAGTGACAATCGTCCCGCGGAATTTTCCGCTTCGGTTCCGCCATGCGGAGAGCATGGTCAATCATCATGCGATGATCGGAATGGCGTATGTGCAGGAGAACTACCCGCTCTTCTATGACGCGGTCAACGAGAGGGGACTCTGCATGGCGGGGCTGAACTTTCCCGGGAACGCCGTGTACGCGCCCGAAGCGGCGGACCGTCTCAACATCGCGCCCTTCGAGCTTATTCCGTTCGTGCTCGGTCGCTGTGCGACGCTCGCGGACGCGCGCGCCCTGATCGAAAAGATCAATCTCGCCGCGATCCCGTTCAGCAAGGAGCTGCCGCTCACGCCGCTGCATTGGATGATTTCGGACAGAAGCGGCTCGCTCGTCATGGAATCGACGGCGGAGGGAGTGCGCCTGTATGAAAACCCCGTCGGCGTCCTGACGAACAGTCCTCCCTTCCCCGTGCAGAGCGCCATGCTGTCAAACTATATGGGACTTTCGATTGATCCGCCCGAGAACAAATTCGCGCGGGACATTCCGCTTTCCGCTTACAGCCGCGGAATGGGGGCGATGGGGCTCCCGGGGGATATGTCCTCCTTCTCGCGGTTTGTGAAGGCGGCGTTTGTGCGGAGCAACTCGCTCTCTTCCGGGGACGAGCGGGAGAGCGTGGAGCAATTCTTTCACATTCTCGCCTCCGTCGAACAGCCGCGCGGGTGCGTCAAACTCGGCGACCGCTATGAGATCACCATCTATTCGTGCTGTTGCAACGCCGACCGCGGGATCTATTATTACAGAACCTATGAGGATTCCCGGATCCGCGGCGTCGATCTTCACCGCGAAGATTTGGGCGGAGAGACGCTGGTGCGGTTTCCGTTGAAGATCACTTCGCAGTTTGAAATCGTGAACTGACTCCCGTTCCGCACGCCTCTCGGCGGAGCGGAAATTTTATATTTTTAGTATTTTTTATACAGAATCTTTCGAAAGCCTTGTATTTGCCCGAAAAATATGATATACTTGAATATCCCACGGAGGAAATATGAGCTATCTCACCCTGAATCATGTCACCAAGATCTATAAGAGCGGGACCGTGGAAGTCCGTGCGCTTTCGAATGCGACTTTCGAGCTCGAAGACGGCGAATTTACCGTCGTTTTGGGCAGTTCGGGCGCGGGGAAAACCACGCTTTTGAACTTGCTCGGCGGAATGGACGTCGCGACGGAAGGGGAGATCATTTTGGACGGCAAGAACATCACCGCGCTCGACCGCAAGGGACTGACCGCCTACCGTCGGTACGACGTGGGATTCGTATTCCAGTTTTATAATCTCATGCCGAATCTCACCGCGCTCGAAAACGTCGAAATCGCGGTGGAGATCTGTAAAAATCATCTCGATCCCAAGAGCGTGCTCGAACAGGTCGGGCTCGGCGAGCGCCTCTCGAACTTCCCCGCACAGCTCTCGGGCGGGGAACAGCAGCGCGTCTCGATCGCCCGCGCAATCGCAAAGAATCCGAAACTTCTCCTCTGCGACGAGCCGACGGGCGCGCTCGACTACGAGACGGGAAAGAAGATTCTCAAACTCCTCTATGACGTCACGCGGGAAAAGAAGAAGCCCGTCATCACCGTGACGCACAACACCGCGCTCAAAGAGATGGCGGACCGCGTCGTGTACATCCGCAGCGGACAGATCGAAAAAGTCGTGAAAAACGAGCATCCGAGACCGGTCGAGGAGATCGAGTGGTAATGAAAACGTATCTCAAAACGCTCTGGCGGATGTTCACCCGCCACAAATCGCGGTTTGTCTCCGTGATTCTCATCGTCCTCGTCTCCGTCGGTTTCATCTCCGGCATCGGAACGGTGACGGAGGAGATCGATCATTCTCTCGCGGAATTTTACAGGACGCATTGGGTCTCCGACCTGATCGTCAAGTGCACGGAAAACGGATTCACGGACGAGGACGCGGAGGCGATCTCAAACCTTTTGCCGGATGCCAGAATCGACCGCGGAAACTCCTTTGACGTCAATCTCACGATCGGCGGGGAGCGGCAGCTTGTCCGGCTCTGTTTTTTGGAAGGGGAGCGCACGGTCAATCTGCCCGAGATTCTCGACGCGCCGCAAATTGCGCCGGAACACCCCGTCTATGCGGAGGAGAAGGACAACCGCATTCGCGGGATTCCGTCCGGAACGGAGATCACGCTCGACTTTGCGGACATTCTCTCCCAGCTCGCCGAACAGGGCGGGACGGAGCAGGATGAGTTGACGAAGTCGATGCTCGGTCGCCTCGAACCCGTGAACGTCACCGTCTGCGGACATATCATGAGCCCGCTCACGTTCGCGTTGGACGGCGAGCCGAGCTACATTCAGGAGGGGGACGATTTCGAAGTTCCCGACATCATCGCCGAGGTCGGCAATCTCAACACGCTCGACAATATTCTCTATCTTCCCGCGGATCTCATTCCGCGCCTGAGCGATATTCTTCCGATTTTGCCCGACGATCCCGTGCTCCAAACGAGCGATCTCTGGATCGCGCTCGGCGACAGGGAGATGTTCATGCCGTTCGGACCCCGCTATGACGCGCGGATTGCGGAACTCGAAACGAAAATCAAGGAGACGCTGAGCGACGATTCGGGCAGTTATGCCGAGGTATTGACGCTTTATCAGAATTTCTCCTTCAAATCACTCCATGCCTATGCGGGGAAGGTGGAGGCGATCGGCTGGGTGCTGATGGCGGCGTTTCTCTTCGTGACCGTGCTCGTCGTGCTTTCGACGATGACGAGGCTGATGGAGGAGGAACGCGCGCAGGTGGGGTGCCTTTCCACGCTCGGATACTCTCCCTTCCGCATCGTGTTCAAATATCTGCTCTTCGCGCTCCTTGCGACGGGCGTCGGCGGATTCGTCGGGTATTTCGTCGGGCTCGGGCTCTCCGATCTTCTGTACTATGTGTTCAATTACTCCTTCGTGATGCCGCCGATGTCGGGCTATGTGGCGGTGGGATTCTATTTCATCATCTTCGCGCTGATCGTGGTGGCGACGGTCGCCGCAACGGCGTACGCAGGCGGGAAGATGTCGCGGGAGCATCCCGCCGACCTGCTCCGTCCCCATCCGCCGCGCGCGGGGAAGAAGGTGATCATCGAACGGATTCCGATCCTCTGGAACCGCCTCTCCTTCAAATACAAGTCGACCGTAAGGAACGTGCTCCGCTATATGAACCGCTTCATCATGACGGTCGTCGCCGTGGCGTGTTCCACTGCGCTCGTCATGGCGGGGCTGGGGCTTCTCGATCTCTGCCTCTTCGGCACGCTCAATTCCCCCTCGATCGTTGCGGTCGCCTTCGTCGTGATTCTGTTTGCGGGACTTCTGACCGTCGCCGTGATCTATACGCTGACGAACATCAACGTGAGCGAACGCGCGCGCGAACTCGCCACGCTCATGGTGCTCGGGTACTACAACGGGGAAGTGTCCGGCTACATCTACCGCGAGATTTTCATCGACACGGCAATCGGGATTCTTTGCGGCTATCCGCTCTCCGCACTGCTCGTGGGGCTTGTGTTCAAAGCGATCGGGATCGGCACGCTCGGCGGAATCAGTTGGTACATGTGGTTCGTCGCGCCCGTCGTGATCATGCTCTTCACGGGGCTCGTTGCGCTGTTGCTGCGGCACAAGATCGTGAAGATCGACATGAACGAAAGCCTGAAAGCGATCGAGTAATCCTCTCGGGTGCGTGCTTGTCTCACATCTTTTTGTGAAATTGTTACAATTTCTTATTTTGTACAGATTTCTGTGAGCAGATGTGAAATTTACCGCGCGGATGTGCTATAATAATACAGGAATAAAAAGTTGAGCTCCACATAAGGAAACTATGGAAACGTTATTCGTAACCGATCTCGACGGGACGCTGTTGACGAAAGAAGGGCGGGTCTCCGTGTACAGTTGCGAAAAGATCAATCAACTCATCGAAGCGGGCGTGAACTTTACGTTCGCGACCGCGCGCTCTGTCGTAAGCGCAAGAAATGCGGTCCGCGGATTGGATCTTAGGATCCCCGCCGTGCTCTACAACGGGGGGCTCATCTACGATCTTTCGCGCCGCGAGGTTCTCCGCGCCGTACTCTTCCGCGGGGAGGAAAAGTCCGACGTTTACGGGGTGCTGCGCAGTTTCGGGCTCTGTCCGTTCGTCTACACGGCGCGCCCCGGCGAAGAAAGACTCAAATGGCTGAGCGGTGAGGTCTCGGCGGGAATGGAGCGCTATCTCGTCCGCCGTCAGGGCGAACCGAGAATGGATCCCGTTCAGACGGAGGGGGAACTTCTCGACGACGAAGTGTTTTACTTCCGCTGTATCGGCTCGCGCGAAGCGCTCGAACCCGCATGGGACGCGCTCAAATACGATCCGCGGTTCATCTGTCTCTTTCATCAGGAGATGTACCAGAGCGACTTTTGGTTGGAGATCTCCCCGCATGAGGCGAACAAGGCGAGCGGCGTGCGCTTCCTGAAAGAGTATCTCGGCTCCGCGCGGGTCGTCTGTTTCGGCGACACCGCCAACGATTCGGACATGTTCGACGTCTGCGACGAAAAATATGCCGTCATGAACGCCGACGCATGGCTCAAAGAGAAGGCGACGGGCGTCGTGGGCTACTGCGAAGAGGACGGCGTCGCCAAATGGTTGCAGGAAAACGCGCTCCGCATGTCTTAGAGAAAGAGCCACGCGGATCGGAATCCGAGATAAAAACAATAGATATTGAGCACGGCGAGCACGGGCATCGCGATCATGAAGAGGAGATTTCCGAGACGGAACCGCAGCGCGAACATGGCGCAGTAAATGGCGGTTGCGCCGCCGA
Source organism: uncultured Clostridia bacterium (assembly GCA_947630245.1). GTDB lineage: Bacteria > Bacillota > Clostridia > Christensenellales > Borkfalkiaceae > Gallimonas. The sequence goes on from CANRGR010000047.1 coordinate 7,891, forward strand.
GGATTGCGGCGAGCATGAGCTTACCGTCCTGCCCGTTCGCCTCGCCGCCCGCCTCGAAATCGTCGCGCTGGGTCTTGACCAATCGGAAGGAATAGAAGTTCACCGAGAGGATATAGACGGTCAGAAGTACATAAATCAGAACCATACCGTCACAGTATGTGCGGTTTGAGCGAAAAAACACAGGAAGGTCGGATATGCCGGGGAAAAAGAGGGCGTATGTCAGCGTCTACAACAAGGATGGAATCGTGGAATTTTGCAGGTATCTCGTGGAATACGGCTATGAGATCATTGCAACGCAGGGCACGATGAAAGTGCTGTCCGAGGCGGGTCTGCCCGTCCTCTCGGCGCATGATCTGACGAAATTTCCCGAGCCGCTGGGCGGAATTGTCCGCGCAGTCAATCCCTCGATCTACATGGGAATCATCGCGAACCGCCTGCCGAAGGACCAGCTTGCCGAACTCGGCGACAAGAACATCGTTCCCATCGAGCTCGTCGTCATCAATCTCTATCCCTTCAAGTCGGACATGGAGGCGGGCGTTCCGTTCTCCGAGGCGGCGTCCCACATTGATTCGGGCGGCGTCGCTCTGCTCGACACCGCGGCAAAATACTATATGTCTACGGTCGCCGTCTGCGATCCGGAGGACTATGACCGCGTGCTGTGCGATCTTGCGGCGGGCGCCATTCCCGAGGACGAGAGGAAGTACTTCATGTACAAGGCGTTCGACTGCACGGCGTCTTACGACGCGCTCGTCTCGCAATATCTCTCCCATCAGCTCCGCATTCCGTTTCCGAAGAATCTCACCGTGACCTTCGAAAAGGCGCAGGACATGCGCTATGGGGAGAACCCGCACCAGCGCGCCGCCGTCTATCGCGAACCGCTCTTGAAAGAGGGGTCGCTCGCGCGCGCAAGGCAGCTCGCGGGTCCCGTCCTCACCTACAACAGCATCAACGACGCCAACACGGCGCTCGAACTCATCAAGGAATTTGACGAGCCCGCGTCGGTCGTCTGCAAACACCGCGTTCCCTGCTCGGCGGGCGTGGGGGAGAACGTCTATGACGCCTTCGTGATTGCCGGCGAGGCGGATCCCATGCACTGCAAGGGGGGAATCATTGCCATCAACGGCGTGGTGGACGCGCGCCTCGCCTCCGTTTTGGGCGGGCTCGAAGCGGAGACCGTTCTCGCGGTCGGATTCACGCCCGAGGCGATGGCGGAACTGAGGTTCAATTCATCGCTCATTCTGCTCGAAATGCCGGATATCCGCAGCAAAGTGCAGTTCTCCACATTCGACATGCAGAAGATCTACGGCGGAATGCTTGTGCAGACCTACGATACGTCCGCCAGCCCCGTCGCACGGTGCGTGACAAAGCGCAAGCCGACGGAGCGCGAAATCCGCGCGCTCAAACTCAATTACAAGGTCGCAAAGCATGCTCGTTCGAGCGCGATTGTGCTCGGCAGGGAGACGGGAACGGTCGCGATCGGGTCGGGACAGACCAACCGTCTGAATGCGCTCCGCATCGCGCTCACGCTTGCGGAGGCGCCGAAGGGGTGCGTTCTTGCCTCCGATTTCGATCTTCCTGACACGGAGTGCGTCGAACTCTGCCACAAGGCGGGCATCACGGGGATCATCCAGACGGGAAGCTCTGACGAGGAGATCATCTCGCTCTGCGACAAATATAAGATCGCCATGCTCTACACGGACGAGCGGCATTTCAAAAACTGAGGGGGAATCGGATGGAATCGCTTCGGGAACTCTATAAAATCGGGAAGGGACCTTCGAGCTCGCACACGATGGGACCCGAGCGCGCCGCAAAACGCTATCTCGAAAGCCATGCGGACGCCGTCCGCTTCCGCGTCATTCTCTATGGGTCTCTCGCCTACACGGGCAAGGGACATCTCACCGACGAGATCATTGTCTCGACGTTTGCGCCGAAGCCGTGCGAAGTCGTCTTTGACTATAAGACGGAGGATCTTCCGCATCCCAATGTGCTCGACATCGAGGGCTTTTCCGAGAGCGGATTATCTCTCGGGCGGGAGCGGTATATCTCCGTCGGCGGGGGAACGATCCGCCGGGAAGGGGAGGGGGAGAGTGCGCGCAGCGACATCTATCCATTCCGAACCTTTCAGGACATCATGGACTATTGCGACGAAAACGGCTGTTCGCTCGCGGACGTCGTGTTCCGGTTCGAGGACGAGGGGATCTACGACTTTCTTGCCGAAGTCTGGCACACGATGGAGCGTGCAATCCGCCGCGGGCTGGTTGCGGAGGGCGTTCTGCCCGGGAAACTGCAAGTCTCCCGCAAGGCAAAGCGGCTCTTCGAGACCGTACCCGAGGACGAGGAACCGGAGGCGCGGGAAAAGCGCCATCTCTGCGCCTTCGCCTTTGCAACGAGCGAGGAGAACGCGAGCGGCGGAACAATCGTCACCGCGCCGACCTGCGGCGCGAGCGGCGTCTTGCCTGCGGTTCTGTTCTATATGAGTTCCAAGCACGGATTTTCCGAGAAACGGGTCATTCACGCGCTTGCGGTTGCGGGGCTGATCGGCGTCACGGTCAAGCAGAACGCCTCGGTGAGCGGGGCGGAAGCGGGCTGTCAGGCGGAGATCGGCACGGCGACGAGTATGGCTGCCGCGGCAATCTCCGCGCTCTTCTCCGCACCCATCGAAGAAACCGAGTACGCCGCCGAAATCGCCCTCGAACACCAGCTCGGGCTGACGTGCGATCCCGTCTGCGGATATGTCCAGATTCCCTGCATCGAGCGGAACGCCGTCGCAGCCCTGCGCGCGCTGTCGAGCGCGGAGCTTGCGAAGATTCTGCACGGTACGCGCAAGATCTCCTTCGATCTCATCGTGCGCACCATGTACGAGACGGGAAAGGACATCAACGCGCGTTACCGCGAGACCAGCGAGGGCGGGCTTGCCAAAAATTACAAAGTAAGTTGAGCGCCGCGCCCGTCAAAGGGGAACTTTGACGCTCCCGGTTGCAAAAAAATCTCCCGCGACGGATTGATCGCGGGAGTTCTTCTTGTTTTTAAGTCACATTTTAGGTCCCGATGGGCAGGAGAAAGGACGCGCCGTCTCTTCTCGGGCACGGGGGTTAATCGGTGGGAGCGATTTGCTCTTCGAGCGCGCGCGCAAGCTGATCGGGGCAGGACGTGTTCTGGCGGCAGCGGATTCCTTTCAGAAGGGGAATCACTTCCTCCGCGGTTCTGCCTTCGACGAGCTTTGCAATCCCTTGCAGGTTTCCGCTGCAACCGCCGATGAATTTCAGATTGTGAATGCGGTGCTCCGCGTCGAGATCGAACACGATCTGCTTGGAGCATGTGCCTTTTGTCGAATACGTTATCATAATGACCTCACTCAGTCCACGAGCGTCTCGTAGACGACGGAAAACAACTCGGCGGCCTTGTCCTCCCACTGTTTGTAGATGCAATTCGCGGTCTTTTTGTCCGGAACGACGAATTTCAGTTCGAGCATGGGTTGGACGGGGGCAAGAATCTTCAAATAGACGGTGTAGGTGCCGTCTTTATTCTGATAATAGTCCGACTTGCATTCCTGTCTGTTGCGATATTTCGTGCTGTTGTTTTTTACGAACCGGGAGATCTCCTCGCGGGAACTTCTCGGAATTTTGATGTAGAAGTTGGCGAGGGTTTCCCTGCCCTCCGGCGTAATGGTATAAAGGGGATCGTCCGAACTCGGGATCTCGCAGATGAATCCGTCCGAAAGGAGCTTATGGATGAGCACCATGCAGTCCATATAGTTGATCCAATCGTTCGAAGATGTGCACATGTCGATCAGAGTACGCTCCGAAAGCGGACACTCCATCTTGTCGAACACAAACAAGAGTATTAACTTGTTGACGGAGGTTTCCCCTTTGACCTGCATGAGCATTATCCTTTGTCCGAGCTCCGAAGTGAGACACAAATCGCCGCTTAAAGACTTTTAAGCGGCTTTGTGACGATCCGGCTTTTTATTTGTGGGTTATGCCGCGAATTTTGCGAGTTTTGCAAGGATATCCGCGCAGTCGTCGCTGTAAATCTCTACCGTGAGGGGCTTGCTCAAATCAAGGCTGAAAATCCCGAGAATGGACTTTGCGTCAACGACATATTTGCCGCTTTTCAGAATGATCTCGCAGGAGCATTCCTGGGTGATTGCAACGAACTCTTTGACTTTCTGAGCCATTTCAAGAGAAATATTGATGGATTTCATGATTGGTTTGCCTCCAAAATCATATTTTTCTACATTATAACGATTTTGGGGGATAAAATCAAGATATTTTCGAAAAATTCTTTAATTATTTTTTCTTTTGTGCTATAATAGCAGAGGAACGAAATAAAAGCTATCCATTTTGCCACATGGGGAGGACGTATGGACGAAAAAAACACGAAACTTGCGCGGTTTTTCACCGCATGCGACGAACTGATCACGGGAAAATTCATTCTTGCCGACACGAAGATCGGGGAACTTCTGCGCGCCGTCGCCACGAGCGACGATCTGACGGGGCTCTTCGGCGCCGTGACGGACGGATTCGACTATCCCGCCGCGAAGGCCGCCTATCTGAAAAGGGACAATCTGCGCTCCGTCCGCGGGGAGGCGTATCTTCCCTCCGACAGGCGGGAGCTTCTCGCCTTCGTTTTTTGCCTTCTCGTGGAATTCGACAACGGAACGATGAAGCTCAACGACTTTCTTCTCCGCTACTTCTATGAGGACGGGAGCTACACGGCGAGTTATGCGCTGTTTGTCAACCGTGTGATCCGTCCCTTCCGCGACATCGTGCGCGACTGCTTCCCCGAGGCGGGCAGGGAGGGCGAACTCCTCCTGCAACAGAAGCATGAGGACGAGCTGATGGATTCGATCGGCGAGCGCATCTCCGTGGAGCGGGCGCGCCTCTTGCAGCTCTCCCTCGACCGCGAGAGCGCGGCGGCAGGCGAGCTGATTCTTGCCGAGCTCTATGCCGCGGCGGGCAGGAGGGATGTCTCCGAGCTGAAAGCGCTCCTGTGCGGCTATCTCTATTATCTGCACGCCGTCGACGCGTCGTCCGAGAACAGCGAGGCGCTCTTTACGCTTGCGGGGGAACTCTGATGTCCGCATTTACCGAAAAGACGGTGCAAAAGAACTACATCTATCGCGGGAAGATCGTAAATCTTCGGTGCGACGACGCCGAACTTCCCGACGGCAGACCGTGCAAACGCGAGATCGTGGAGCATCCGGGCGGAGCGTGCGTGCTCTGCGTCAGGGACGGGAACGTCGCGCTCGTGCGGCAGTTTCGCTATGCCTACGGCGAGGAGCTGCTCGAAATCCCCGCGGGGAAGCTCGAACGCGGGGAGGATCCCATGCTCGCCGCGATGCGGGAACTGCGGGAAGAGACGGGACTTTGCGCCCGTTCATTGCGTCCGCTCACGGTATTTTATCCGACGCCCGGATACTCGGACGAGAAGATCTATCTCTATGAGGCTGTGGACGTCTCGGAAGGGGACGGACAGCATCTCGACGTGGACGAGTTTCTGCGCGTCGAGTACTATCCCGTGGACGAGGCGATCGCCATGATCGGAAGGGGAGAGATCCGCGACGGCAAGACGATCGCGGCGCTTCTGCTGTATCAACTGAATTATTAAACGCCGAAGAGCTCCGCTTCCTGAGAAGCGGAGCTCTTCGAAAAATAAGGGAAATCGGAATCAAAACGTTGTCAGTTGTTGCATCCGCAGCCGTTGCCGCCGCAAAAGACGGAACGCAGTGTTCCGTTTCTCCACATGCAGTACAAGAGAGCCGCAAGGACGGGAAGCCCGCAGCCGGTAAAGACGCTCGAATTGAACACATTGCCGCAAGTCCCCAAAATGAGCAGAATGATGAGAATCCAAAGGCCGCTGTTGCCCTGTAAACAGCAATTCATAGTTTTTCCTCCTTGAATGCGGCGGCGAAGTATGTAGTTTGCGTTTCGCGGCCGCTTCTGTTTTATCGTATGTTTCTCCCGGGAAAAATTGTTCCCGAAATAGTTGTTCATTTAGTTGCCAAAGGCATTCCGATTTGTTATAATAATTTATGGATTTGCCCGTTCGGAAAAAACACGGCGACGGTTTTATTTCTCAAAAGGGCAAAAATACATTTTTTTTCACGGATATTCGCATAGAAATCCGATGGAGGTAATTGAATATGGTAAAGAAGAGTCTGAAAAGCGTCTTTTCGGCAAGGAACATTTGCTACTTTGCCGTTCTGCTTGCGCTTGTGGTTGTCCTGCAAATCTGGGGCGGAATGATCCAGATTGCGGGACTGAGCCTGAGCTTTGTGCTCGTGCCGATCGTCCTCGGTGGCATTCTGCTCGGCGCTTGGGCGGGCGCTCTGCTCGGATTTGTTTTCGGACTTATCACGCTCATCTACGGCGTCACGGGCGCGGAACCGTTCACGGCGACCCTGTTTGCGAACTCTCCCGTCATGACGGCGGGCATCTGTCTCGTCAAGGGCACGGCGGCAGGGATCGTCTCCGCATTGCTTTACAAGCTCATCGCGCCCAAAAACCGCCTTGTCGCGGCGATCGTTGCGGCAGTCTCCGCGCCGATCATCAATACGGGACTCTTTATTGTCGGCTGTCTCATGATCAGCGGCACGATCGGGGCGAATTTCACGGCAAACGGCACGATGTCCGAGATTGTCTACTTTCTCTTCATCGGTTGCGCCGGCTGGAACTTCATCATTGAATTTGCAATCAATCTTGTGCTCGCGCCCGCCATTCACCGCGTGACGCTCATCGTCGAAAAAGAGATCGGCGCGAAATATGCCAAGAAAAAAGCGGAGAAGGGGGACGATCCGTCCGCTCCCCAAACGGGATCATGATTATTTGTATCGACATCGGAAATACCAATATCAAATACGGCGTCTTTGACGGGGATACGCTACGGCTCTCCTTTCGAGTTGCGACCGATCTCAAAAGGACGTCGGACGAATACGGAACACAGCTGATCGGCATGCTCTCCTTCAACGGAATCA
>CANRGR010000048.1 GCA_947630245.1 uncultured Clostridia bacterium
CCGAACCTTCCGAGCCGCCGCCTGAGCCTTCCGAACCGCCGCCCGAGCCTTCTGAGCCGCCGCCGGATTCGCTACCTGTTCCTCCGCCGGTACCGGATCCTTCCGAACCGCCGCCGGATCCTTCTGAGCCGCTGGGATTTCCGCTCGGGTCTCCGCTCGGATTTCCGCTCGGGTCTCCGCTCGGATCTCCACCCGGATTCCCACCCGGATTTCCGCTCGGATTTCCGCTCGGATTTTCACCCGGATTTTCACCCGGATTTTCGCCCGGATTATTGTTCGGATCCTTCTCCTCCGGAATCATGGAGAGAAGCCCGTCCACCGCGGCGGGGAGTGCGCCGCACGCCGCGGCAATGCCAAACGAGAAGATTCCCGCAAAGATCAAAATCAGCATTACCCCCACAACGTAGAGCCATTTCGTTCTTTTTGTCATATTTCCCTCCTAACCGTTCTTGCTCAAACGGTTGATATATTCCAGACAGCGCTCCATGCGCCCTTCTCCAAAGAGTTCATTGAAAAACCGACAGAGATTTTCCGCTTCGCTTCTGACATACGCCGCGTTGCGGGATTCCAATTTTCGGAGTACTTTTTTGCAGAGGATGTCGTCAAGCGCCTCCAATTCTTCTCCCCCGCAGCTCACATAGACGGCAATGTAATTTCTGATTTGCCGCATGATGCGGTTTCCGAACGAAATCTCGAATTTTTCGACGAGATATTCGTCCAATGTTTTCAGCCGCCGCTCGTTGCGGATCGTAATCTCATAGCGCCCGCGGACATCCTCCACATAGGCGAGAAACTGCTCCGCCGTAATCGAGACGCAGCGCCTGCTCTCCCATTCGTCGTCGACATGAAACCGCTCGGATTTTTTATCGAGATTGAGCACCATCGCCCGATCGTAGACCTTATCCGAGATGGCGAAAGTGGAATCGTCGTTGTTCGCCGTGCCGATAAACCACATGTTCTCGGGCAGTTTGATGCGCCCCTGCTTCAACTTCTTCGGGTCGTTTTTCCAGACGTCCGTTACCACGTCTAAATATCGGGACTCGGGATCCGGAATTTCGAGAAGAGATAAAAACTCCGCAAAATAATATTCGACGCGCGCGATGTTGAGTTCGTCGAGAACGGTGATATAGATCTCCGGTCTGTCGATCGCCTCGTACATCTTTTGCAGCAGAGCCGTCTCGTTGAACCGCTTGGTGAACTCGTTATAGTAGCCCAAAACGTCCGTCCGCTCTTTCCACATGGGTTGCACGGGGACGATGGTGGAACGGTTTCCGATGTATTCTCCGAACGCATAGGCAAGCGACGTCTTGCCCGTGCCCGACATGCCCTGTAAAATCAGAATATGGGAGACGGAAAGTCCCGCGATAAATTCGCGGATGTCCGAAACGGAATAGTAAAGTCCCAGTTTTGCCGCCGCGAAATTCCGGAATCCGAAGCACAGTTCTCTCAAAGAAGAGACCTCTCTGCCGTTTTGCACGGGCTCGGGACGGAACGAAGCGTCGAGGGCGTTCAGCATCCCGAACCGCGGATCGGGCAAGACTGCCTTCTCCGCTTCGCGCGCAAGTCGCTCCTCCCGCTCTCTCAGCTCAGCGATCCGAACCGCTTCCTGCCAGGTAAAGATGATCTCCTTCAACTTCCGTCTCCTCTTCATGTTGATGATAAGAAGGATGATCAACAGCACCGGAATGACGATGATAAGAAAGAGAAAGAGCAGTCCCGACGATCCCGAAAGAATAAAGTTTGAGAACGCTTCGAGCGCCCCGGAGAGCTGTCCCGTGACTGCGAAATAGATGACCGTCGTAATCAGGAAGGCGCCCGCGAGCAGACCGATCGCGAGAAAAATGATCGATGCTTTGTAGTGTTTCTTGGGTTTTTTATACGTCTTCCCGCTCATCCGTCTCACCGTCCTCTTCGCCGCCGTCCGCCTGTCCGTTCAACTTCGGCTCTGCGGATTCTTCCCCGCTATCCCCGCCGTCCTTCGGCTTCTCGGGTTCTTCCCCGTTTTCCCCGCCGTCCTTCGGCTTCTCGGGCGTTCCGCGGGGCTTTCTTTTGATCTTTTCCGAAAACGAAGCTTTGAGCGAGCGGAAAAACTCCTCGCGCAGCAGCTTCTTTGCGCTCTTCCATTCGCCGCGCACCAATTTGCCGAGCATTTCAAACTCCCGTTCGAGCTCGGTGAACGCCTCTTCGGAAGTATAGTCGTCCGTGTCCGTCAGAAGTCCGTATTCCTTCCTCAGCGCCGTGAGACGTGCATGCAGAAGGCGGCTCGAATCTTTCAACTTCGACATCTGCGCGGACAGAGCGTCGAGTTCTCTCTGTTTTTCGGTGCAACGGGCGTCGCTCTCGCGGATCCGCGCGGCGGCCTCGGCGTGCGCTTCGACCAGCGCGGCGGCATGGCGCGCCGCCTCCTCCGCCTGTTCCTTGCGAAGATCCTCCATCCGCGCCTCGTATTCCGCGATCTCCCGCGCATGCGCCGCTTCGCGCTCTTCGGCCTCGTTGTGAAGCGTTTCGATCTCTTCCCGAAGCGTTTCGATCTCGGCATGCAGCCCCTCGATCTCCTGTTGCGCAAGCAGGAGACGATGGCTGTCCTTTTCGAGTTCGCGGTTGCGCTTTTCGAGCAAAAGCATGTATTGCTCCGCGCCGCCGCCCTCCCGGATACGCTTTTTCAGGCTCGCAAGCTGTTCCGCCTCCAATCTCGCCGCCTCTTCCCGACGGCGCGCCTCCTCCTTTTCGAACTCCTCTTTCAGATATTCTTCGAGCCCGAGACCGTGCTCGTAGGTCAGGAAAGACATCAGGAGCGCCGCATGCGCGAAATCGCCCGCAATCTCGTCTTTCAGCGGGTCGAGAACGCATTCCCTCTGCTCGACGTTGTATCCGTCCTTCGTGTAAGCGGTCAGAAATTCGTAGAGGGCAACCACCTCCTTGAAGTTCTTATCCATGCGCAGGACGTTCGTCTTGGTGATCGGCGGTTTGAGCTTATCCGCTTTGGCGACTTCGGTCATGAGGGGCGTATGAAGATAATAAAAGACGGAACGTTGCATGCGTTCGAGCCGTTCGAGCACGTCTTTTACGGAATTGTGGCTCGCGAGATACCAATCGTCCTCCCGCGACTCCCGCAATCCGACCTCGTATTCGAGCGACGTCTTGCCCGCAATCACCTTCTTTTTCATCTTCAACTCGCCGTGGTAGGTGTTGGTCACCTTGATGATGCGATTGTAGCGGAGGGAGATGAAATCCTTGATCTGGCAGAGAACCATATAGAGAAAACGGTTCTCATAGACGGCGTAATCGTTGAGCCGCTCCACCGTGTAGAGCTTCTCGGGGATGATATCGTCGCCCTCTTTCTGTTCACGGGTGATGAGATTGCTGTGCCGCGCAAGATGTTCGACCGATTCCCGCGAGACGTGCTTGACTTTCTCGATCGGATCCACCTCGCCGTTGGAACGGATGAACTGGCGTTCTTCGTCGATTGACTTCCCGATAAACACGAGTCCCCGCTCGATCGCGTCCACCCAATCCTCGTCGATCGTACAGACGGAACGGACGGTGCAGACGCGGTCCCGTTCGTCGGCGCGCACGACGGCGTCGCAAAGAAGGGAGCTCTCGCGATCCTTTTTCAGTTCTTTGGCGTACTCGCCGAAGGCGCGATAGAAAAGATCCGACTGCGTCATATCCCGCTCCTTTACATATTTCTGGCTACGCGCCTGATATACTCTTTGCACCGCGTCATATTTTCTTCGCCGAACACGGAATCAATAAAGTTGCAAAGCTCCTCCGATTCGCTGCGAAGATACGCCGTATTCTGCGTTTCGAGTTTGCGCAACACCTTTTTGGTGAGGATGTCGTCGAGCGCATCGAGTTCCGTCCCGCCGCATGCGACATAGATGGGGAGATAGCTCTTGATCTGGCGCATGATGCGGTTGCCGAAGGTGATCCGGAATTTCTCGATGAGATAGTCGTCGAGTTTTGCGAGATGTTCCATCACCTCCGCCGAGACGGATCCGTTTGCGACCGTTTCCGAAACGAGCGAAGTGAATCTCTTCGCCGTAAAGGGAAGCGTGCGGAATCCCGCCGCCTGAAACGGTTCCGATTTTTTATTGAGATTGAGTACCATCGCGCGGTCGTAGACCTTATCCGAAATCGCAAAGGTGGAATCGTCGTTGTTGGCGGTGCCGAGAAACCACATGTTTTCGGGCAGCTTGATCCGTCCGTTTTTCAGCCCTTGCGGATCGTTTTTCCACTTGTCCGAAACGACTTCGAGATACCGTGATTCGGGATCCGGAATTTCGAGCAGGGATAAAAACTCCGCAAAATAATATTCGACGCGCGCGATGTTGAGTTCGTCGAGAATGGTGATGTAGATCTCCTCCCGTCCGTTCGCTTCATACATCTTTTGCAGGAGCAACGTCTCGTTGAACCGCTTGGTAAATTCGTTGTAATAGCCGATGAGATCGGTGCGCTCCTTCCACATGGGCTGAACCGGGATGATCGTGGACGGATTTTCGAGAAATTCGCCGAACGCATAGGCGAGCGACGTCTTGCCCGTTCCCGACATGCCCTGCAAAATCAGAATGCGGGAGACGGCAAGCCCGGCGATGAACTCGCGAATGTCCGAGATGTCGTAATAGAGCCCCAATTTGCCCGCCGCAAACATGCGGAATTCTTCGCAGATGCTCTTCAAGGTGACGTCCGTTTCGAATTCCTTCGTCTGAGCCGTTCTTTCCTCGTCCTGACGGGTGAGCATGTCGAAACGGCAGGGCGGCTCCAAGCTCTGCTCTTCCTTCTTCTTCTCGCGCTCCTCGGCGCGATCCGCGTCCTCCTTGATCCGTTTGGTCACCTTGTTGAACCGATATTCGTTGACGATGACGGAGATGACGATCGCGAAAATGACGCACAGAATGACCGCGATGTACGCAATCACAAACCCGGGTTTTGCCAGCGTCTCCCATATTTCCTGAAACGATGCGTTCAGCGCACTCATGATTCCTCTCCTCCCGTAGCCTCTTTCTTTTCCGTCAGACGGATCAATGTTCTGCATTCTTCGATGTGTTCGCCGCCGAAGATCTCCTCCAAGAGCGAGAGGATCTCTTCATCCGTCCTGCCCGCGCGGAGCCGCTCCAGGACGGTGGGCAACAGTTCCGCGGCAAGCGCGCCGTCGAGAGCTTCCGCGCTCTCCCCGCCGCACGCGATGAACGCCGAAGAAAACCGCTCCATTCCGATCCACAGGCGGTTGGGAATGCGGTAGACGCCCTCCCCGCCGCACGCCTCTTCGAGACGGTCCACGCGCTTCCAGAGCCGCTCGTCAAGAGGGAAATCCTCCCGCACGATCCGGCAAAGATTTTCGAATTGGTAATTCCCGAGCGGACGGACCGCCGTCTTTTCCCGTGCGGCGGGCGCTTCCCGCGCCTCGAACGAGAGCACGGAGGCATTCTCCGCGACGCGCGGCGGAAACGAGGCGGGCAGTTCCCCCATCTCCAAGACGAGGACGAGATTCGGCGGCAGATTGTAGCGGATTTCCGCAAGGCGCTCCAACCATTCCCGTCCGACATGCCGCAACAGACAGATCCGGATGCGGCTCTTGTCCTCTTCGGCGCCGGGCGTCCTCCAATCCCCGCGGCGGAAAAAACCGTCCGCCGTCGGGTACTTCTCCGCATTCTCCGCAAAAAGGGTCGTTCCGAAATATTCCCCGAGGATTCCGGCAAATAAATTGAGCTGTTTTTCGCTCTTCGGCGAGACGATCACAAGCCGTGACGCCGCCATAGCGGCAATCCACGCGTGGATCCCCTTTTCCGTAAGAAGAATCCCGCGCTCCGCCGCATAGAGCTGCAATTCCCGCGCGATCACTTCGAAGGTAAACGCCTTGTCGAAGTAGTGCGGTTCGTCCGAATCGCCCGTGCGCTCTTCCTTCGCTTCTTGCTTTGCAAACGCCGCGTCAAAGACTTCACTCGGCGTAGAGACCATGTTCGCCTCGGGAAAGTTCAGCTTCTGCAAGGCGATCTCCGCCCTCAGCTTCCTCTTGCGGAATCCCTTCTCTCCGATCAGCGCGACCGCCGAACAGAGCGCGACAAACAGATCGACGAGCAAAAAGATCATCTCCCCGACCGTCGGCTCGTCCGATTGCAGAAGTACAAGCCCGGCGATGACGGCAATCAAAAGGGAGAGAAGCAGAACACCCGCCGAGAGAATGCGGAACGTTTTGGCTTTTGCGGGCAGACTGCTTCCGCCCGCCGCCGCGCCGAGACGGAAATTCTTCCCGATCTGCGAAAAATCTCTGAAATATTCCCCGGGGCGCTCCGCGGGTTCCTCGCATGTCTCGCCGTCCGAATCAAACGCCGCTTTCAGACGGATATCGCTCACGGAAGACCCGACATAGACGGAATAAACCCCCTTTTCGACGCGCTCCGTGCGGGTCGCCGCGTCGAAGGAGGCGAGGAGGGAACGGGGCAAAGGCACGCTGACCTGCTTGCTCTCGCCCGCCGCAAGGTCCACCCGCGTAAATCCCTTCAATTCTTTTGCGGGGCGCAGCCGTCCGCCCTTCGGCAGACCGACATACACCTGCGCCGTTTCGACGCCCGCCCTGTCGCCCGTGTTGGCGACGGTGAAACTTACCTCCCCCTCGCCGAGTTCGAGCTTCGAATAGGTAAAGGACGTGTAGCTCAATCCGTGCCCGAAGGGATAACGGACCTTTCGCCCCGCCGTATCGTAATAACGGTATCCGACAAAGGAACCCACCTTCGTCCTGCCGTAATCCTTATCGTTTTTGAGAGCGGTATAATATTCGTCCGCATCGTCGATTCCGCTGCGCGCAAGCCGCCCGGAGGGATTGTATTTGCCGGTCAGAACCTCTTCGATTGCCTTCGCGCACGGCGCGCTTCCCCGCGGTGCGGAAAGAACCGCCGAAAACGGAAGATCGAACGAGAAATCTGCGGGGAAATCGCCCAAGAGAACGGCAACCAACCGTCTCTTTGTCCCGGAAAGCGCGTCGATGAGGGCGAGCGAATCGGGAGAGAGTCTGAGACGGTCCCTCTCCTCCGAGCGAAAGAACACGATCGCCGTCTTGGCGCCCGCCGCCGCGCGAACCGCTTCGCCGATCGCCCTGTTGTCCGCCGCATCGGCGCTTTTCGAGGTATGCGAAACGACTTCCAGCGCGGAACATGCCTCCGTAAAACCGAAATCGTCCCCGATGACGGAGACTTTCGTCCCTTCGGCGAGCGGAAGCGTCCCTTCGTTTTTGAGAAGGACGATCGACTCCCGCGCCGCGCGCAGGGCAAGCCCCTCCCGAACGCTGCGGGACAGGGGCGGAATCCGGTTGACGCGGAAGGCAAAATCAATCACGCGGTCCGCGGCTTCGTCGAGCGTCTCTTCGCCGATTGCAAGCCCCGCCTCGACCGCGTTCCGGAATTCGAGCGCCGTCGCGCTGCCGTTGTCCCAATCGGCTTTGAGTTGTTCGTATCTGCCGAGCGCGCGCTCCAAACGGACGTCCCCGCCGCCAATGCAGACACAGCCGTCCAAATACGCATGAAAATCGGGCAAAGCGGAACCGGGCTCACAGGACACGAGGATGTCCTCGCCCAACCGTCCCTCCGCCGCGTCGCCGAAGAGGGACGCATTCACCGTTTGATAGCCGTCCCGTACGCGATCCAACGAGGCGCATACCGCGTCGCAGGGAGAGGTTTCCGCGGCGTACAGGAAGGGTTTTACAATCAGATCGTGAACGGCGCGCAAATCCGCGCGGACGTCGAGATATTCCGCGTCCCCCTTTCCGACGGCGAACTTCGCCGCTTCCGCGGCGGCTCCCGCACTGCGGATCGCCCGGATCATCGCCCCGCCCAACGCGCCGTTGAGATAGGGATCCTCCGAGAGCCCCTCCCGATAGGCGCTGACGGCGGTCGCCAGATCCGGCGTCGTGAGAAGTTTACAGCCGCGCCCCCGCGCCTCCGCGGCGACGTCCTCGGCGACCTCTTCCACGAGCCCGACGTCCCAGCTGTTGGCAAGGCTGTAAAGCGAAATTCCCCGCGCCTCGGCAAGGGAGAGAAGATCCGCCCGCCGCACCTCGGGCACGCCGGCGCGGTTGATCGCCGCGTCAATCAGTGCGTCGGGATCGGTGACAAGCGCAATTTTCTGACGTCTCGTCAGTTTTTCGAGAATACTTTTATATTTCAACATGGATTTTCAAATCCTCATATTCCGCAAGGGCGTCCGCGGCGGCGCGTTCCGCACCCGAAGGTCTGAAACAGAGCAGGACGGTTACAGCCGCGAACAGACCGATCAGAAGAAACAAGATCGCCGCATATTTCCCGAAGGGAGATCTCACCCTCTCGCCCACTTTCCCGCGCGGAGGCGGGGTTGCTCCGAGATACCGCACCGAGCCGTCCGAAAAGTCATATTCGCGGTCGCCCGTCCGGGCGGAGAGCACTTCCACGCGCACCTTGCGCCATGACTCGGGCAACCGGATATTCGGAACGGAAAATTCTTCGTCCGGCTCCGCAAAGAGCCCGGTCACGGAGAACTCGCGGCGCGTCGTCTCCTCCCCGTCCTCGCCGACGCGGTACACGGCGAGCCGCACGGCGGTCACGGCGCGGTCGAGGCGGTTGAAAAGACGGATGAGGAGGCGGATCGGCTCCCCGTCCACGACAAGAAACCGCGAGACGGATACGCCCGCGTCTCCGCACGGCACGCCCAATTCTTTGTACAGAATCTCTCCCTCAGCCATTTGCCACCTTCCTCTTTTTCCGAACGCAGAACACGCGTTTCACGGCGTGAAAACATCCCGAAAGAGATCGCATGAAACGGCTCTGCGCAAGCGCGGACAGCACGTTGAAAATCGCGCACCGCGCCCTTGCCGCGCGCAGACCCGAGCGCTTCCGCCAAGCGCATTGAAAGCGCCGCGGCAGTGCGAAGATATGCAGCTTCGCCCCGGCTCGCCGCAGAAGGCATCCGAGCCGCGAGCGGACTTGTTCGCGATAGACCGTCAAAAATCCGAACGACATCATCAGCCCCGCGAGCAAAAGCGGGGGCAATATGAGCGCCTTGCTCCAAAGCGCGGCGGAGAGCGGAGTTTCCGCGCCGCCCGCTATGCGGGAGAAGAAGGTGAGCGCGACAAAGACGATCGCCGCAAGATCAAGCGCGGCGCCAAGCGCAAACAGCGCAAGAAAGAGCGGAAACCGTTTCCCCACCCGTCTTTCGTGTCTTATGCGCACCCCGTCCGCACGGCGCAAAACGACGGAGACGCGGTCGGTCTCATACGGAAGAAGGACGGAGGAAGTGAATCTCGCCGCCCGAGGATTTTCTTGGACGCGTTTCCTCATGAGCAGTCTGCCGTAGGCGTTATAGGCGGAGAGATCGAACTCCGCGCTCTTGGGCGGACGGCTCCACTCCCCGACAAAGACGGGTCGGCACCCCTCTTCGCTCCGCCGATAAAGTTCATACCGTCCGAGGTACTGCGCGGTCACGCGGTCGGGTTCGTACAAAACGGAGATCCCGCCCTTCACATTGAACTTTTCCAGAGCGCGGTCCGAGGGCGTATCGGCGCTCCCCGCCGCCAGATGAAAGAGAAGCGGAAGCAGAAAAACGGAATACATCGTGAGAAATGCGATGCAGATGATCAGCCAGACGATCCAATATGCCATGTTCCCCTCCCGTTCCGAACTTATAAAATATTCGAATTTATCTTATCATATTCCGACATAAAATGCAAGTCTTTGAAACAGTACGGAACAAATTTTCTCCGCCCGCCGAGGCGGAGTAAAATTGCCGATACGGCGCATACTGAAAGCGGAGGGAATCATGATACAGCACGATACAATCGAACTTTTGCACGAATGCGACGCGGGCATTCAGATGGGAATCTCCGCGATCAACGAAGTCAAGGACCATGTGAAGAGCAGGGAATTTTACACGATGCTCGACGGCTACCAGCGGGAGTACGCCGAGCTTCAAAACGAAATGCAGGGCGTTTTGCACGAATATCACGACGAAGGCAAGGATCCCAATCCCCTCGCGCAGGGAATGGCGAAACTCAAAACGAGCGTGATGATGGCGGTGAAGGACACCGACGAGGAAATCGCCGATCTTCTCACCGACGGCTGCAATATGGGGATCAAGTCGCTCAACAAGTATCTCAACCAATACGAGGCGGCAGACGGGCGGAGCAAGGACTTCACGCGTCGGCTCATCGAGTTGCAGGACCGCCAACTCAAAGAGATCTATCCCTATCTGTAAGCAAGCCCCACCCTTTGATGTGTGACAGGGGACATTTTCAAAACTGTCATGTCGAGCGCTGTCGAGACATCTCCTCCCCATTTTGAGATTCCTCGGCTTCGCTCGGAATGACACCCCCCCCTCAGTCTCGGCTTTGCTCGGAATGACACCCCCCTCAGTCTCGGCTTTGCTCGGAACGACAAAGGGCGTTTTCAAAACTGTCATGTCGAGCGCAGTCGAGACATCTCCTCCCGTCTTTCGCGAAGTGACCGATTAAACCGAAAATCTCCCGAACTCGGGAGATTTTTTTACGCGATTTGAATATTCGATTCTATTCCTCGTCGAAGCGGTGCCTTACGCCGTTTTTGTCCTTGTATTCGATGACCGTCGCGAGGCTGACATTCTCCACGCTCTTGAAGATATTCCGCTCAATCTGCGGATCCTCCCGTTTGAGGGAGCGGATGAGCTCCTTGACCTTCTGCCGCTTGCCGTCCACATCGCCCTTTGCAAGCTCGGCGGTGAACTTGCACGCACAGCGCAAAAATTCGAGCCCGTTCTCGTCCCGCCACGAGATGATGTCTCTTTCCCGCACGAGATACATCGGGCGAATGAGCTCCATTCCCTCGAAATTCGTACTTTTGAGCTTGGGGAGCATGGTCTGGATCTGCCCGCCGTAGAGCATCCCCATGAGAATGGTCTCGATCACGTCGTCGTAGTGGTGCCCGAGCGCGATCTTGTTACAGCCGAGTTCCTTCGCCTTTGCGTACAGATTCCCCCGCCGCATGCGCGCGCAGAGATAGCAGGGCGATTTTTCGATCTCATAGACATTTTCGAAGATGTCCGTCTCAAAGATCGTGACGGGAATGCTGAGGAGCGCCGCGTTCTCTTCGATCTTTTTGCGGTTTTGCGGGCTGTACCCGGGATCCATGACGAGAAAGACGAGTTCGAACGGAAATTTGTTGTGCCGTTTGAGTTCCTGAAAGAGTTTCGCCATGAGGGTGGAATCCTTCCCGCCCGAGATGCACACCGCGATCTTGTCGTTCGGCTCGATGAGACCGTATTCGACGATCCCCTTTGCAAACGGCTTAAAGAGCCGCTTTGCGTACGTCTTTCGGATCCCCTCTTCGACCTGATTTGCGAGTTCGTTCATGTGTTTTTCTTGCTCCTTACGAGAATGAGCGGCACCAGCATTTCCTCCTCCGTCAGCGAGGTATGATGCCCTTTGAAGGAATGGCTTCGCGGCGTGAGCCGCATGATCTTGTCCGTCTTGCCGACGGCGATGAAATCCCCGAGCAACTCCGCGCGATCGCCCGAAGGACCGAAATAATTTTCGCGGACGAGCGCCCCGCTCTCGAAGAGGGTGAAATCCCCGCCGTATTTTCGGAGAAAGAGATTGCGGAAACTTTCTTCGCATCCCTCTTTGACGCGGAATGCCGTCGCCCGCGCTTCCAGATAGGGCGGACATCTCAGAAGAGACAGGATCGCCTCGTCCTCATAGAGCGCGATCTCGCCCGAGATGTCGATCTGTCCGTGATCGGCGGTAACGATGAGAAGGATGTCGGACAGGCGCGAGGCAAGACGCTCCAACCCGTCGTTTAAGGCGTTTACGGTCTCGCGCGCCTCCGCGGAGGTCACGCCGAACCGATGCATGACGCCGTCGGGCTGGTCGCAATAGGCATAGACAAACTGCCTGCCCGCCTTCTCGCAGATCTCCTCTATGGCGTCCGTCAATTCGGAGAAGTTGCTCCAAACATATTGATTCTGTTCGTCTCCCTCCCAATATGTCGGCACGACGACGTTGATTCCGATCTCCGCCAACGCCCGCAAATAGAAGGAAGGCGCGGGCAAAAGGCGCTCTGTCAGGCCGCGCCCGAGCTCTTCGCCCGTTTGGGAATCGACGCACGGGAACAGATTGACGCACCGCCCGAGTTCTTCGAAATACATGCTCCACCCGAACCAGCCGTGCTCCGCGGGATACAGATTACTGCGAAAACTCGTCGTCGCGTTCGTCGTGGTCGAGGGAAACACCGAAGTGAGAACATGCGAAACGTTGCGCCGCAAAAAGGCGTTCTCCGCAAGAGTTTGCCGCATGGGGTGCATTCCGAATCCGTCCAAAATGAGAAAGATGACGTTTTTATATCCCTCTGCGAGTTCCCGTCCGAGCGCGGGCAAGACGGGCTTTGCGTCCGCACAGCCGAGATAACGGGCGAGCGTTGCGGAAAGATTGAGAATATTGTTGTTCCAATCGGGCTTTATGAAATGCATGTCTCCCCCCGTTTCCCGAGCCCGACGAGATCCTTGACGACCTCCCCCGCGAGGATGAGCCCCGCAACCGAGGGCACAAAAGAGACGCTCCCGGGCGTTTCGCGCTTGCCGCTCTCCTCCTCGGAGGGAAGCGGACGGAGCGGCTCTTCCTGCGAATAGACGACTTTCAAATGCTCGATGCCGTATTTCCGCAGTTCCCGCCGCATCGTGCGGGCAAGCGGGCAGACTTTCGTCTCCGCAAGGTCGGCAACTTCGAACCTTGTCGGATCGAGCTTGTTCCCCGCTCCCATCGCGCTGATGATCGGCGTGCCGCACGCCGCGGCGTTGCGGGCGAGCGCAATCTTGCCCGCCACCGTGTCGATCGCGTCGACAATGTAGTCGTAATCGCGGAAATCGAACTCCCCCTGCGTCTCGGGCAGATAAAACGTCTTGAAGGCACGCACCGTGCAGTCCGGATTGATCTCCGCGATCCGCTCGGCGGCAACTTCCGCCTTACACCTTCCGATCGTCCGTTCCGTCGCATGGATCTGACGGTTGATGTTCGTCAAAGAGACCGTGTCGCTGTCGATCAGATCGAGAGCCCCCACGCCCGCGCGGGCGAGTGCCTCCACGCAATAGCCGCCGACGCCGCCGATCCCGAACACCGCCACGCGGCTGTGTTTCAATTTTTCCATCGCATCCGCTCCCAGCAGGAGCTCCGCCCGCGAAAACCGATTGAGCATACAGATATTATAATCCCTCCCGCAAGGAAAGTCAACCCTAAGATCGGTCGAAATCTTCTCGCCGCCATTGACTTATCCATTTGTGTTGTGATATAAAAGCGGTGAGAAAAAGAACGGCGGAAAGAGTTCCGTCGTTTCTTCATTTCTTTTGCTATTTTCTTTCATCCGTAAAGATTATGTTGATTATCTTCCGCCCCATTTTCTCCGCTTTTTTCTTGCATTTTGCGGAATTGCCCTCTTCTCGAACGACGTGCATAATCAGCAAGTCCGAATTGTGGATGATCCACTCGTTCCGCTTCTCGATTGCCGCTTTGAAGTGGACATGATTGAGTTCATGAGGGATGAGCACTTCGTCGTAGTATTTCTCGAAGCTCGCATAGTCGGCGACGGGATACGGGAGGACAAGGGTCAGACAGTTGTTATACGTTCCGACGTCACGTTGGATCCTCTTAATCACCGAGGCGACCATGATGTCAAATTCTCCGTTCCGTCCGACATAGAACTCGACAAACTCTTTCTCATCAAGAAGTTTTCCGATGACTTCCCGAAGTTTTTCCTCGATCTGCCGAAAATGATCTATCTCTTTGTGCCCTATAAATCCGACTCTGAAAATGTCCAATATTTCCCCTCAAAAAAAGAAGCGCCGCTCCAAAATGGAACGACGCCTCGTAGCTACCGTTCCGTGGTTGCGACGCCAAGAGACCTTTTTCGTTAAAAATCGGCTTGGAACGGTATTGCTACCGTATTTTTTCCGATTTTTAACTAAATTATAAAGGCCCCCATTTCAGGAGGAAAAGGTATTATTCTTGACGTCGCAATTTCATTATAGCATTCTTTTTGGAAAATATCAAGTGGGAAACACACCTGTCCGCAAGATAAATTTTAATTCTTCCGCTTTTACTCTTCCTGCTCTTGCGAGAAGTGAGTTTGGCGTAGCCGAGACAGAGGGGTTTTTGAAACCCTTTCTGCTCACTACGTTCGCCACTTCCCCTACAAGGGGCAGCAAGGCGCGCCATTCCAAAATACGTCATGTTGAGCGAAGTCGAAACATCGCCTTGATTTTTAAGACTGTGCGCTTTGGGCGGCAGGTACCGCCGCAAAGTCCGTCGCGCCTGCCAGCGCTCCTGTCGCGGCGTTGTTCACAGCCCACAGGGCTGTTGAACAGAATCAACGCCGCTCCACCCTCGCTTCGCTCGGTCGTCGGTATGACAGCGAAAAACAGACAGGCATTTCAAAATACGTCATGTTGAGCGAAGTCGAAACATCGCCTTGATTTTTTAAGACTGTGCACTTTGGGCGGCAGGTACCGCCGCAAAGCCCGTCGCGCCCGCCGGCGCTCCTGTCGCGAGGCGCTCACAGCGCACCGCGCTGTTGAGCAGAATGCCTCGCTCCACCTCGACAAGCTCGGAATGACGTAATAGGAACGCTTTTTTGTTTTTACTGTCATTCCGACCCCCGAAGGGGGGAGAGAATCCCCTCGGTCGTTGTTGGATAAGGGGATACACTCGGGCTA
>CANRGR010000049.1 GCA_947630245.1 uncultured Clostridia bacterium
TTGTCTCGGTGACGGTATCGCCGCAGACAGAGCAGATGCTGACCGTATACCCGCTCTTGGTGCAGGTGGCGTCGTAGGAAGTCACATTGTAGCTGTGTCCCGTCGCAGGAATCGCTTCCCGCTTGATGACGGTGTCGCAGACGGTGCAGCGGAGGGTCTTTGTGCCCTTCTCCGTGCAGGTCGGCGCCTTTTCGACGGTATAATCCGCCGCGGGAACATGCGCGAGCGCGCCGGGATCGCCGATCGTCTCCGTGTCGCCGCAAACTCTGCACGTTTTGACGGTGCAGGAAGCGCCGTTGCAACCCGTCTTGGTCTCGATCTTGTAATCGTGTCCCGTGGGGTCGGAGGTCGTCTCCGTCACCCTGTCTCCGCAGGAGGAGCAGGTTTTTACGGTGTATCCGCTCTCCGTGCAGGTTGCGCTATGGCGGGTCTCCTTATAATGATGCCCCGTTGCGGGAATGGTGAGGCTCTCCTTGACGGCGTCGCAGTTTTGGCAGTGAATGGATTTGCTCCCCTCCGTCGTGCAGGTTGCGGCACGGTCCACGGTGTAATAGGTGTTCCAGCTGTGGCATGCGGTATGATCTTCGTCCGTATGGATGAGTCCGCAGGATTTGCAGGTCGAAGTCGTGATCGTCCCGCCGCAACCCGAGACCTTTTTGACGCTCCAGGTATGACCTGTTGCCGTCCCTTCGAGAATCTCATGCTCGGTCTTGCCGCAGACAACGCAGTAACGGTCCTCCGTCGCGTCCTCCGTGCAAGTAGCGTCGCTGCGGTAGACGGTGTATCTGTGTCCGTCGGCGGGATAGGTATGGATGTACGTCTGCTCGCAGTTGCGGCATTTGTATCTGACGTCCATCGGCGAATTGCAGCGATCCCATAGTCCGCTCAAAATCTTTCCGTTATCCCATTCGTGCGCCGCAGTGGCAGATACGTTGTAACGGTTTGCGCCGACGGTGAGACAGACGTCCACGCGGCGGTTTACGCCGTCCTTTGCAATCGCTTCTCCGAGACCGGGTTTCGCAGTGACGGTTGCGGATGTCTTGTCTGCGGAGACGCTGATGCCGAAATATTCCGAACCGCTCACGATCTCCCACTTGATTTCGGGATAGATCATATATCTCGAATCGAATATAGCGGTGAAGGTATATGACCCTGTGTTGGGATCGAAATATCCGCCGTCGCCTACAATCCGCTGGAACGAGGCGTTCCCGGGTTTCCCTTCCGGCAGGGTAACATTGTCGTAGATCGCATAGAGCCTGAGGACGGGCGAATATGTATCGGGCGTATAGAACCGCTCGGTAAGCTGGTATGCGGAATCGAGATCGAAGTCGAAGCGCTTTCCGTTCTCGTCGACCCAACCTTTGAACTCATGACCTTGCCACGGTTCCCAGTTGTCGAGCGGAAGATAGGCAAATTTGCTGCCGTATTCTGTTCCGAAGCTACGACCCGTAGTGACCGCCCAGGTATCGTGTACATCGTCCCATCCGTTGTTGTACCAATAGACGGTGATGTTTTTGGGATCGTACATCGCATAGAGCGTCGAACCGGGCGCCGCAACGGTGCCCTTCTCCGCCTTCTCGCCCCGCGTTACGTTCATGAGCCCGACGGAATGTTCGATCCAGCGGGAATTTGTCCAGTCGTATCCGGCGTCGTCGGGATAGGCGGGATCCGGCGTCTCCGGGATATCGTACCAGGTCGTGGGACGTCCGTTCAGATAGCGGTAGCCGGCAGAAACGCCGTATTTTTCTTTGAGCTTTCGCCAGGACGGCTTTCCGTTTCCTTCGAGTTCCTCGGGAATGTCTCCCCAATAGTTCACTTCGACCGGTTCGGTAAACCAACCGACAAAGTCATACCCCTCCCGGGTGGGAACGGGCAGTTCGGGAAGCGTTCCGTCCGTGTTCGGCGCGACGGAAGTCTCGGTCAGTGTGCCGCCGTAGGCTTCGAGCTTGACGCCGTCCGTTGCGGCGCTTGCGGCTGCACTCACGGGAATCCCCGCGGGGAACGCCGTGAGCATCGAGACGGCGATATTGCCGAAGGCAAACAGAGCCGCGCAACCGACGCCTAAAATTCTTTTCCGCATCTTGGTCATAGAAGAAATCCTCCTCCGCAAATTTGCGGGATATTTTCTGTCCCATATTATAACACGGTTTCCGTATTTTGCAACCCTTCTTCAAAAAAATATCCCGCCTTTTCAGCATATTTTTCGCGAAAATTGGGCGCTCGTGCGATATTATTAATATACTACACAAAAGCTTGCGAACGTCACTTTTTTACCGCAAAAGTTTCCCGAGACGGTTCATCATTGCGCTCTTGTGTTCGAGCATACTGTGGGCGTACCGTCTGAGCGTGACGGACGGGTCGCGGTGCCCGAGAATCTCGGAGAGCGTTTTGATGTCCATTCCGCATTCGAGCGCGCGCGTCGCAAAGGTATGCCTCAGCGCGTGGAATCCTCTGTGGGGAATCCGGAGCTTTTTGAGCAGAAGTTCGAAGGAACGTTGATAGGAGCGGATGGACGGTTCGCCGCTCTTTCCCGTGACAAAGTACCCCTTTCCGCCCGTCTCGCGCCTATATGCTTTCAGGAGCGGGAGGAGCTGCCTCGGCAGAGGGATCACCCGTTCGGACGTCTCCGTTTTCGGCGTGTCGATCTCCTTTCGGAATCTTCCCGATTCCCAGCGGTCGCGGCAGGATTTTTTTACCGACAGGACGCCCCTTTTCAGGTCGAGATCGGTCCATTCGAGCGCGAGGAGCTCCCCCACGCGCAGTCCCGTATAAAAACAGAGTACGACGCCGAACAGCTTTGCATTTCGGGTGGACAGGATGTATTTTTCGATGCGCCGCTGTTCCGCCGCGGTGAAGCATTCGATTTTCTTTTCCCGCACGCGCGGCAGTTCGAGCGTCTCCGAAAATTGCCGCGTGACGATTCCAGACTTTTCCGCGCGGCGCAGGGAATTCCGCACGACGCCGATGATCCCGTTCGTTGTGTTCGGGGCGTAATGTTCGGAGATGTCCGCCGTAAATTTTTGCAGGATGACGGCGGAGAGATCCTCCATTTCGAAGGTTCCGAGTTTCGGCGAGATCTTCTTTTCGATGATGTAATCGTACTTCCGATAGGTGCTCTTTTTGACATGCGGTTTTATGTTGGCGTCCAACCATTCGCCGAGCCATTCTCCGTATTTCATAATATTATCTTTTCTCCTTTTTCCGAAATTATAGCGCCGGGGATGGGTGGCGCGGTGCGGAACGGTCAATGCGGCGCGGCGATTGACTCCGTATAAAACGAGACGGGATGCGCAAAATAACGGATACGGAGGTAACGAAGAATGGAAAAATTCAAATCGGGAGAAACCGTTCCGATGACATGCAGCTACAAGGCGTATGACAAGGACGGAAAGAGCCGTGACAACGAAACGACCTATCTCGAAAAAGGAACCAAGTTTCCCCCTTTGCAGCATGAGGGCGGATATTGGGTGATGGATCACAACTGATTCTTCCCATCCGGAAAAGAGGCGTGTCCCGCGACAGCGGAACACGCCTCTTTCCGCGGGTTCGGCATGCGCCTTTTTGCCGCGTCCCCTCTGTTCCCGTCCTTTGGGACGATTCGATTTTACTCCCCTTTCCGAAAAAAGTCAAACGCCCCGAATCGGGAACCGCACGGATCCCAAGCGGCAAAATGTCTTGCGAAATCGCGCGCGGCGTGGTATAATCGTCATGAAGGCTGACGGAGGATCGTCTATGGAAAGAAAACGCTGTAATTTCGGGTTCGGGACAAAGAATCGTGTGTCCGAAAAAGCCCTTCTCTACCACGATATGCGCTGGTGCAAACCGGAACATCGGGAGGAAGAGCTCTTTGCCATGCTCGTGTTGGAGGGAATGCAGGCGGGGGTCAGCTGGGATCTGATTCTGAACAAGGAAGAGAATTTCCGCAGGGCATTCGACGGGTTCGATCCGGGGACGGTGGCGTCTTACGGCGAGCAAAAGATCGAACAGCTCATGCGGGATAAGGGCATCATCCGCAACCGCGGCAAAATCGAGGCGGCGATTACCAACGCGCGGGCGTTTCTCAAAGTGCAGGAGGAATTCGGCAGTTTCGATGCCTTTCTCTGGGGATTTACGAACGGAAAGACGGTCGATCATCATCTGACGGATGGAATGGACATGCCCGCAAAGGACGCCCTTTCGGAAAAGATCAGCGCGGAACTGAAAAAGCGCGGGTTCAAATTTGTCGGACCGACGATCATTTACTCCTATTTGCAGGGCGTCGGCATTGTCAACGATCACTTCGATTATTGCGAGTT
Organism: uncultured Clostridia bacterium; assembly: GCA_947630245.1. Taxonomy (GTDB): domain Bacteria; phylum Bacillota; class Clostridia; order Christensenellales; family Borkfalkiaceae; genus Gallimonas. Next base: position 4,296 of record CANRGR010000049.1, read on the forward strand.
CAGATGAGATGTGAGGGACATGATTGATTTACAGACGATTTTCAAGGGCAGACGGCTCGAAGCGGACAAACTCACGGAATACGGCTTTTCGCTTGCGGGAGATCGCTATGTCGGGGAATTTCCCATCATGCAGGAGGAATTTACACTGCGGGTCACCGTTGCGGCGGACGGAGCCGTCGATTATCTCGTCCGCGACGCGGAGACGGCGGAAGAATTTTTTCCGGCGCGCGTAGCCGACGCGACGGGTGAGTTTGTCGGAGAAGTTCATGCCGCCTGCGGGGAAATTCTTTCGGACATTGCGCGGAATTGTTTTCGTTTAGAACATTTTCAAAACGGACAGACAAAGCGGATTTTGCGGTATATCGAGGAAAAATACGGCGCGGAGCCCGAGTTTTTATGGAAAGCCTATCCCGATTACGCGGCGCTTCGCACGCGAGGGAAAAAGCTGTGGTTCGCCTTTGTCGGGAAGGTGGAAAAGAAAAAATTCGGGATTCCGGAGGGCGGAATCGCCGAAGTGCTCAATCTGAAAAACGATCCGTCGGTCGTTGCCTCCCGCATTGAAAAACATTTGGCGTATCCCGCCTATCACATGAATAAACGCTGTTGGTTTTCGACCTTTTCGGACGGCAGTCTGCCCGACGGGGAGCTCTTCTCCCTGATCGACGAAAGTTTTCTCGCCGTCGAGGGAAAATCGGCAAATGACAACGGATAAAAAAAGCGGGTCGCCAAGCCCGCCTTTTTCGTTGTTCGGATCAGTTTTCGATAATCACCGCCACCTCGCACCAAAAGCCGACGACCGTCTTTTTTGTATAAAAAATACCCCCCACGGAGTGGGAGGTAAAAAGGAGAGTGAAAGGCGTTACCGATGCTCTTCGGTGACGGTGATGGCGATGACGCCGGCGGCGTTCTGTGTTGCCGTGACCCTGTAAACCTTATCCGTTGTCGTGATCGTCCAGCTGCCGTCATCATTCTTTGCGAACGTTGCACTCGTGGAGCGGTCGTTCACGGAGAACGTGAGAAGGTAGGCAATTTCAAAGGAATTGCCGCTTCCCGTAAAGAGAAAACGGATCTTGAATTCGATGCCCTGCAACGCCTCGGCGTAACTGTAATCGCCTTCTTTCACTGCCGCCGACACAAAGCCGTTTGTGTCGTAGGTGAGGGCGAAAACGTACGCCTCGTAGTCGTAACTGCCCGTTGTGGAGTGCAGACTCTGCCGTACGAGCGCAGCTTTGCCCTTGACGAGCTCGCCCGAATAGATATTCGTCTCGACGCCCGTCTCGCGCATGGAGACGGAGACGAGATCCTTCTGTTTGTATCCGCCGTATTCGGAGCCTGCCTCCCATAGCTGGACGAAGGTGACATCGCCGACGCCCTCGACATTGAACATCTTCTCAATGACGACGGAGCGCAGGGTGAAGGTGCGGGCATCCTCATCGAGGAAGAAGCGGATGGTGTAGGGAATGTCGTCCGTGCCGTCGATGGTGACGATCCGCGAGTGGTCCTGTCCGAAATACTGAACCGATTCCTCCCCCATGATCTCGGCGCTGCCGTGGAAGGAGAGCGGCTCACCCGCGCTGTCCTTGATGGCTTGAAACGAGATGATGAGCGTATCGCCCGCGTTCTCATCGTGAAGGGCGACGGAGTAGGCGCCCACGCGGCGGTTATCGAACTTGATGGTGTTGGCGGTATTGCCCGCCTGTGTGTACGTCCCCTTGCCGCCCTCGGGGATCACGGTGAACGTATTCGTTCCCGCCGCATAGTGCAGGGTGAGGGCGTATTCCTCGGGAAGCGCGTCCATCGTGCGAGCCCTGTAACCGAGCGTCACCTTGACCGCGCCGCCCTCGTAGGCAACGGTGACGGTGTATCCCTCTCCGTAGCCGCCGAAGGAGGCGGAAACGGTGAACACGGCGCCGCTTGGCGTAAAGACGAGCTCAATGGGCTCTGTATGATTGAATTCATTGTCCGTGAAGGTGAGTTTCCCGCCCTCATAGAGGCGATAAACGACAGAGTTGTAGGTGTAGGTTGCACCACCGGGAAGCGGAACGGCGTCCGCGGCGGTGCCCTTTACGACGTCGAAGAGGCACACGATGCCCTCTTTCACGGTGTAAAAGTACTCTTCTCCGTTTAAGATGACGCGCGTTTCCGTGAAGATGACGGAGGCGAAGTTTTCCGCATAGTAGGCGGAGATGTATTCGCTGTGATCCAGGACTTCATAGCCGCCCTCGGCATAGGAGAACACAAAGTTGCAGTTCTCCGATTCGAAGGCACCCAAGCCCTCCGAGGAGAACAGCTTGTAACTGCCGATGATATGATCGCCGTAGCGGTTGGTGTACACCGCGCCGCCGTAGCCGTCGAGACGAAGAAGAGACCACTCCGCCTCATTATACAGCGTGAGCGCCGCGTCCTCGTCGTATTCCTCGAAGAGATAGGTATCTTCGTCGTACCCCGTCACGCGGGTGAGGCGGAAGCGGAAGGAACGGGTGGCGGAGGTGAAGCGATACTCCTCCGTGCCGGGGATGGCGGAATAGGTGCCGCTCGCGGGATTGGTGTTTCCGATGCGGTAGGTCGCCGCGCCCCGCCCGTCGAGATGCAAAACCGTGTTCTCCCGAACGCCGCCCGCCGCGGAGAGTGCGTAGTCGCCGTAGGGAAGCGTGAGGGGAACGAGTTCATCCGAGATGATCTCGAAGATGTAATCGGTGCTCGTAGGGATGCCGTTCACATACTCCCAGAAGCGCACATGGGTGCCCGTGACGTCGTTGTTGAAGGTGTGATCGTGAATACCGCCCGATGCCTCGCCGATGTACATATTGCCCTCGTGCACGTTGCCGTCGGCATCAATGTAGGTGGCGAGGATGCCGGGATAGCCGACGCTCTCGATTCTCCCGCCGCCGCGCACATCAAATTCGCCCAAGCGGTGCGCGATCTTCTTCTGGTAGAGGGAAAGTTGCACGGCCTCCCCCACCGTGTTGTCGTACACAAGGTAAGTCGCGACGAGGTAGTCGGCGGTTTCGTCGTTGAAAGTGACGGTATATTCGGGGAAAGGCTCCTCCGAATAGAATCCCGCATAGCGGGGAGAGCGCGTGTACGTCCCCTTCACGACGGGAAGCATTTCGCCCGTGAGATCCTCGATTTCGTAGTAGAACGCCGCGCCCTGTCCGTTGAAAATAATGTACTTGTATTGGGAGATGAGTTGGTTGTCGTTCATCTCGTACCAATAGCCCGCGTCCTCTGTGACGGAGATGAGCTTGTCTGGATTGCTCTCGTCCACCGCGAGGAGGAAGATGGCAGTCGTCTCTATCTCCATGAAGTAGATGAGGCGGCTCTCGCCCTCTCCGATGTCGTCCACGATCAAGCCGCGGTGAGCGACGTTTGCGGCGTCGGTGAACACGAAAGTGCCGTAGCCCTCCGTCGTGAAGTTGGCGTAGCCGGTCTGCTCCGACTTCTTGCGGAAGGTGTGATCGTCCTCGGTGATGCGGAAATCAAAGGCGTCATAGCCTCCTTCTCGGAGCTCTGCTTCGCCGAAGTCGGAGATGTGCCTCGTGAGGATGAAGTGCCTGTCGCCGTTTCCGAGCTCCTCAACGCTCCCTTCGCCGATGACACGGTACATTCCGCTTTCGAGCATGAAGGCGAGGAATACCCTCTCGCCGTCGTCCGCAAAGATGAGGCGGGAATAGTAGAGATCCTCCTCCCCCGGGAGCACGTAGAGATCGTAGACGTCCGAGGCGGAGACGGCGTGGAAGTCCTTCCTTCCGCCGCTCTCCACCCAATAGTTGAGCTCTTCGGTATCGCTTACTTCAAAGGTATAGAAGTCGACATACCCGATGGTATACCAATAGTTGACTTCCCGACCCTGATAGGTCGCCTTGCGTGCGGTGTAGTCGAGCGTGAGATCCGATGCGATCCGCGCGGTGTCGTGCACATCGGGCAGAACGACGGACATGGTGTGTTTTTCGGCGTCCAGCGTGAAGCGGAATTCGTTCTCGTAGTCGACGCCCGTATCGGTCTGCGTTTGCTGGAAGGTGTAGATTTCTCCCTTCTTTTGAACGTGGCTCACGAGATCTGCATAGAGCACATACACAATATTGCCCTGCGTAGTGATGCCGTACTGCGTCCACACTTCGGCGTCGCCGTTCTCGAAGATCATAATGAAGCCGTCGAAGGTGACATTGAAGAGGAAGAGGTCTGTAAATTCGTAGCGGCCGAAGTCGTAATCCGCATAATCCGCCGTCTCCTCGTGGGTGAACACGCGGTCGAACTCGTAGTCGCCGTACGCCGTATCGAGGCGGAAATAGACGATCTCGCTCCCGTCGTCGGGAGTGAAGCGGACGAGGAAGTAATCGTCCGTCACTTCGCCGTTCTCCTCCTCATAGCTGTACAGCCATGTGAAGAGTTCATAGGTGCCCTCTTTTTCGCCGAAGCTCCCCGCGCCGTAGCCGTCGAGATAGAGCTCGCTGTCCGAATCCTCGCGCTTGGCGATGTAACTGCCGCGGAGCCCGTCGTCTAAATCGACCGTCCCCTTGAACACGGCGTCCGACGGCATGTTGGGATATTCCTCCTTGACCGTAACGCCCGTCTTTGCCGTCCGCGAAAAGGTGAACTGTTTGAGTGTGACGGAAATATCCCGCGTGTAGGCGAGGAAGAGCTCTGCGTCCTCCATCCACTCGTAGTAGCCATAGGCGACATAAATGGGTGCGCCGAAAAAGTCCTGATATTCGAAATTATTGTCGTTGTAGTAGTAGCGGAGTCCGCCGAGACCGTCGAGATAGAGCACGACGCCCGCTTCTTCGTCGTAATAGTAGCCGAGTTCCTCCGTACTCTGGCGGCGGAACACGACTTCGTCCCCGTCGATCAAGGTGAAGAGATTGTAGAAGAAGTCCCCCGTCTCCCCCGCGTTATCGTCGAAGAAGAAGTAGCCCGTGTCGGGGTCGATGGAATATTTGCCCGTGTGCACGGCTCCCTCTCTGTCGGTGTAGACGACGGCGCCGCCCGCGTTCATCGCAAGCGTTGCGCTCGTGCCGTCAAGATCGCTGTATTCGCCCTCCAACGTATCGCGGAAGTAGAAGAATTCCTCCGCGCCCGCGAGCAGTCTGCCGTCGAGCATAGCGCTTTCGCCCTCTTTGAAGGAGAACAGACCTGTTGCGGCGTCGTACGTGCCCATCTTATCCTCCATGCCCTCGCGGACAAGGCGGATGACGGTGGGTTGCGCGTGGGCGGGATAGAGCACGTCCTGCCCGCCGAACACGTCGGTATAGCCCTTTTCCCAGACGGCGAAGAGTGTCATGTCGCCCGTGACTTCCACTTGCTCTCCCGCGGCGTGGAGATTGGAGCCCTGCGGATCTTCCGCCCAGCCCGCGCAGCGCCAGCGGGAAGTTCCGCTCAGCGTGTAGCCGCACGGAGCGAGCGTCGCCTGCGCCCCGTAGAGCACCGACTCCATGGGAGTATCTCCCTCCTCCTGCACGCCCTGCGGCGCGTTGGGCAGATAGACGATATAGAGGCGTTCCCGCAGGAAATACGCCGTAAACGTATCCGCGGCGCCGAGGGAATCCGTCCTGATAACGCCGCCCTCGCCCGCCGAAAGCGTGAAGTGCTCGGGCAAAGTGAGAACATCGGCGCATGAGAAGGGTTCGCCGTAAATAGCCGACCCGGTTACGGGCGTTTCGTCCTTTACAGGCACGCCGTCGACGCTCTCGCGGTACACTTCGATGGTGTATGTAGCCATGTATTTTGCGGTGAGCGTCAGCCCGGAAGCGGGCATGACGTCCTCCTCGCCGACGGGGGTATTCCCCCTGTACCAGCCCGCGAAGGTGAGTCCCTCATAGGGTGTGGGCTGTTCGCAGGTCGCAAGAAATGCAAGAAGATTCGCGCCGACGGTCACGTTGACCTTCGTCGAATTCAATACGCCGCCCTTGCCCGGGTTCAGGGTGAGAGAGGCGACGTCCGCCGTCCATTTGGCGTAGTACGTGACGTCCCTCTCCGGCATGACGGTGGGAAGCGTCTGCGCCTCGCCCGTGCAATTCGCGTTGAGATACCACCCGCCGAACACAAACCCATTTCGCGCGGGATCGTCGGGAAGGCGGTCGGAAATGTCCTCTCCCGCGTCTGCCTCAATGGGCTTGATTTCCGTTCCGCCGAACGTTTCGAAGGAGAGTTCGTACCCTCCGTTCCCGCACGCCGCGATCGCAGCCGAAAGAACGAGCACGAGCGCAGAGCAGAGCAGAATGAGCGTTTTTTTGAAGAATTTCATAATTATCCGTAAACGGCGTCCGTGGAATTTGCCGAAATCCCGGCTGCGGCCGCCGCAAAATCAGTTGTCTGAAAATACCCAAATGAGAGAAGAGGGTAATCCCCTTCTCTCTTTTGAGTTGTCTCTCTTTCAGGCGGTTATTCCGCTTTGGTGTAGGTATAGGTGTTGCCGTTGAGGTCGGTAAGGGTGAGCGTTGTGCCCGAAAGTTTTGCCTCATACACCATGCCGTCCGCCACAAAGGTGAAAGAAGTCACGCCGATGTGCATCTCCGCTACACCAAATACGGTCTTGCCGTCCAACGTAGCCGAGCCGTCCGCCGCGAACACGAGGTCGCCCTTTTCGCCCTTCCATGTTGTGCCTTTGAGCGCACCGCCGGCTTTCTCCCCGTCTCCATCCAAAAGCGAGGTGACGTATATCGAATAGGTCTCTTCGCCTTCCGCTTGCAGACAGAGCACGTAATCGTCCGCCGCCATCGTGGCGGTATACTTCTTGCCGTTCACCGTAAACGTGACAACGTCGTCATCAACGGTTACCCCGGAGACTGCCACGCCGTCATACTTGATAGAGTCTTTCGTCACATCAATCGTATGACTGCTGTCAAGAGCTCCGTTGGCAAACAACGTCCATGTATCTCTCATCCCGACGGGAGTGGTATACGTTTCTTCCGCAGTTTTTTGGGTGAAGGTGTAAATTTCGGGCTCGGCAAAGTTGAAGAACAGCTTTACGGTGAGCGTCGTGCCCGACAGAGACATCTCTACATAGACGTAGTGGCTGGGACCGTCGGGCTTGCAGTAGCCCTTGCAAAGGGTCGCCGTAGCGCCCGTGAACAGCCAGATTGTATTGCCGTCGAGCCCCTTGCCGCGCACGGTGATGAACGCCTCATGCCCCGTGTCGCTGTCACTCTCCGGCGAGATATTCAATTTTTCGCCGTTCGCGCCCGTCCATTCGCCCGTCGCGATCTCGGTCGGGACCAATTGATCATCTTCCGAACGTTCGAGATGATCTTCCCAAGTGCTTCTGAAAAGCGCATAGGTGTTCTTTCCGTCGTCGAGGAGCAGGATGTCATCCCCTTGTAACCAGAATGTATAGGTCGTTTCGCCGCTGCCCTCGATGGGAGATGTCGTCGTGAAGGAATATTTGCCGTCGGTCACATCCTTAGCGGTGACCGTCACATCCCCCCATTTCAACGTATCCGCTTCGATCGTGAGCGTGTATTGCGGACCGGGGTTGGAAGAGCCGCCGGTGTATTCGGGCGCCAAGAAGGTCTTGCAGATCCAATTTCCGCGCAACTCTGAGGCAAATTTCCCCTGCTGAATGAACGTATACCGCGTTCCTTCCGCGTCGGTGAAGGTGAGCGTATCCCCGTCCGCTTCGACCTGATACCATTTCTCCTCGGTGACGAAAGTGAAGCCCGCAAATGTATCGCCATTCAAGCCGCCCATGACAACGGTCGAAATGTACACGCTCACGCCACCGAGCTTTGCGTCGCCCTTTGCGTCAACCGTGAACGCGCCGAGGGTCTCGGTTCCTTCTTCCCAATTCGTCCCCGCGATTGCGGTAAGCGCACAGCTTTCCGTCCCGTCTTTGGCGAAGAAGAACGCGCCCACGTCCGAAACGGAAACATAGATAATGTTCTCATCCATGAGAGTGATCGTACAAGGGGATCCGTTCCATTTTCCGTGAATGGTGTCCTCCGTGGCGGAAAGCTCGGTAAGCAGCTCGCTTCCCACGGTGACGGTGGTACCGATTTCGACCGTCATGCCGCCCTCGCCGATCTGATTCCATGTGCCGATCATCTCATCGGGTGCGGTAAACGTAGCCTGCGCGCCCTGTTTGGTGAAAATGAACTCGCCGTCGATGCCCTGGACGGAAATCGTTGTGCCCGAAATGCGGAAATCATACCATGTATTATCATAGATGAGCGTGCCGATGGTGTCAGTGTTGTCTGCTTCCTGTGTGAGGATCTGTACCTTCTTCGTGCCGATCGCAGCGGCGCCCGTCTCGTCGAACGTGACCGTCCCCGCAGTTGCATTGGTCCAGCTCGTGCCCGCAAGCGAAGCGAGCTTGATGTCGGGAAGCTCCGTGAGCGCTACTTTGATGAAGTAGGTCACGGTGCCGTTGCCGTCATCAATCCAAAGGACATAGCCGTCCGAGGAGACTTCGACGGTTGCGACGTTGCCCGCGTCCGTGGTGAAGTGATAGCTGCCGGTGTGATCGTCGATCGTTGTCGAGTAGACCGTTCCGTTATAAGTGAATTTTCCGTTGCTATCCACCGAAACGGTGCCTTGACCGGAAAGCGATTTCCATTCGCCTTGATAGGTCTGGGGCAACGGCTCGGACTTCACGGCGCTGAACGTGGCAAGCGTCATGGAGCCGTCGCCCATGAGAACGGCGTCCCCGCCCGCGGCGTCTTTGCCCATCGTGAAGATGACATATCCGTTGTTGTCGGTGATGGCGTGAACCGCCTCTTCGCCCTTGTCTCCCGTCACGGCAAACGGCGTATAGGTCTTGCCGTTGACGACAATAGAGGAAGCGCCGATCACGAGCCCGTAGAAGTTATCGCTGGTCCAGTTGCCGCGGAATGCCTCGGGGATATTCGTCACTGTGGGCGCCGTGCCGGTCTTGCTGAAAAACCAATACGTGGAACTCATCCTTAAATACAGGATGCTCCCTTCCTCGTCGAGGAAGCCGAACGGAGTGCGGAACGCTCCATCCTTATAATAAAGCGTGCCGTCGAGCCCCTTGAAGCATTGCTTCGCCTTTCCGTTATACTGAAATTCGGACGCGGTGATGTTGACCGTGGTCGTTGTGTAGGGATGGAACTGCTTCCATTCGCCGGCAAACTCAGTAAGATCGTTCAGGCTTTCGCCGTCGAATTTATAGGTCTTGTTGTTGAGGTCGGTGAGGGTGATGATGTCCTCCACCGCCGCGCGGTACCACATTCCGTCGCAGATAAACGTGAATCCCGTCGTCTTGATAACGGGGTTGAATCCGCCGCCGACTGTCTCGGTATCCTTTTGCAGGATGCGGATCGCCTTGCCGCCCAACGTAGCCTTGCCTGCCGCGTCAAAGACAAGGTCGCCCGCCGTCGAGCCCGAGCTCGCAAGATAGGTCTTGCCCGCGAAATCGCTCAGCGGAAGATCGGGCAATTCGCTCACCCCTTCCTCGTCTACCGTGCCGAACAGAATATAGGAAGCGGAACCGTCGCTCTGCATGTAGAGAATGTTTCCGTCCTGCGTGAGCGCAAACGAATATTCCGTCTCGCCCCCGGCGAGGAAGTAATACTTTGCCTCATCTTCATTATAAATAGCCGTTGCGGTGACGTTCTCCCCGTCAAATGTAATGGAGTGCGTCGCAATGGTGAGGGTATGACCGTCCTCCTTGCCGTACTCCGCCCAATCTGCGCGCAGATTAGAGGGGAATTCAATGGTCTCGGGTGCGGGCGCAAAGGTAAAGGTGCCCATTCCCGCGATGTTCACGGAGATCTCCGCCGCGTCAAAATAAATTTCCGCCCAGCACGTCATACCCTCGGTTTCGACGAATGCCGTGGCGTGTGTCCCCTCCTCGTTC
>CANRGR010000050.1 GCA_947630245.1 uncultured Clostridia bacterium
GATAATGTCACCTTATTGGAATAACATTTTGCTTGCACTCCGATTTTCACGAAGTCGTTTTCTAAAATCAAATCTATACCATAATCTCCCGATAAAGGGGTATGCGTGACTTTGAAACCATGTTCAGCAAAATATTGCGTCATAAATAGCTCAAATTCTTCGCCCGTCATATTATCAATGTAATCAATGGGTTGCATTTTTGCTTCGCAGTTTGTATTTGTCACAGGTCTTGCTTTGGGCGTTCCGAAGAGATCGTCTTCAAGTTTTTTTGCGCCATGCGCCAACATTGATTTTTTGACTTCCTCGGTGATTTCGAGATAGGTTTTCATGAAAGATAAATTTATATCATTTTCATAGATGTAATAATATGTGTAATAAATCGTGGCGAGTTTTAAGGTGCTTTCGGTAAAGCCTTCAACACCTGTAACGGCATTCACAAGAGTTTTTGCTTCGGACGCTAAACTAATTTGCTGACAGAAATCTTTTAAGTCTTGGTAGCCATATTTTGAACGATATTCATCATGATAATACTTTATCACATTGTTTCGCACGATTGCATAAAGTAATGCTGGTAAATAATCTTTATCTTGCCATTCGTCATTTTCCTTTATTCTTTTCTTTAATCCATCAATATAAAAAATGGTAAGCTCTTGGATTTTATTATTCCAATCCGCATCAGTACTTTCTGTAAATTCAAGCCCATCATACTCAACTGCGTTTATGAAAGATTGCGGAACGGAATCGCGATATGGAAACAGCAAAGTGCTTGACATCGGAATAGCGCTATTCTTAAACATATAAATGAACGGATAAGCATTTTGCTCGGTCAATTTTCTTATAAAATTCTTTACTGAGTTTGCATATTTTTTCGTCAAAGAAAAACTGATTTCTTTGAAGAGAAGTTTACGTTCATTTTCAATGCGTTCTTCCTCTTCTTTGCGCTTGCGTTCAGCTTCTTCACGTGCATTTATAAGTGCTTGTTGCTCCTGTTCGTTTTCATATAGAAACCGAGCAATTTCTTCGTTAATATGGTCATTGATACTGCTTTCTTCATCAATCTTGTTTTCTTCGTCGTCCCCATCTAAATAAATTGAGGTGGGAAGTAAAATATCCTGACTTGTATTCTGATTTTTCGTACCATTAGCGTCATCCATTGCGGCTCTTCCTGTGGCGTTTCCGTCTACTAAATCATGCTTTACGCTTTCTACCGTCGAAAAAGGCGAAATTGTGTTCGCGTCGTCTCTTCCCCGCAAATTTTCTTCGTTTTCGATATTTATAGCAGAATTGTCTTGCGTATCATGTATTTCAACCTTATTTTTATGTTTTCTTTTTTTCTTTGCGCTAATTATGAATGCGGACAAGGCGATGACTGAGAAATCGGAAGCAAACCATGAAATCAAAGGGAAAACTATAACCGATGATTCAGCACTAAAAATTGTCAAGGCAATGTAGCCGCCCAAACTACCTGCACATATAATGACATTTACTATTAAAAGCGTAAGAATTTTCTTATAATGCTGATTGCAAAATTCGCTTTGGCGTTCCTTATCCAGTTTGCTGACTTGATGATAAATTACAGCGGTATAAGCCGCCAACGAGATTGCTAAAACACCAATAATGTTTGTAGCGATTATCAATCCCTGCATAAACCTACTTTCTCCAAATGCTTTTGTAACGTCTAAAAAGATGCGCCCCACGCGGAGGCGCACGAAAAATGCACCTCTCAATGTTGCGACACATTTTCCTCATTCCAAGGCGAGAGAATACACTTTTACCGAGAGTATTCCCTTAGAATGAGATATTAAAATGTGTCGCAAGGCTATTATAGCACTTTGCGGGGAAATTATCAAGCCGTCAGACAATAGATTTGTAAAAATCTTTGGGGTTTCCCTTGTCTGATTACCCGAAAAAGTTGGGGTTGTGATTATAGGGCGGGAACGATCAAAAAATTTCGTCTTGCGTTTTTGGCGTACGCGTGATATAATCTATAATTGAAAAAAGCCGCGGAGGAAGAGAATGAGAAGAAAACAGGAAAAGAGGGAACTTTTGGAGTATATCGAGCGGACGATGGATGGGGACGGGAACGCCGTGGTCGACGTCAGCCTCGACGATAAGGAGACGCTCTACAATCCCCTCAGCCAAAAGGGAGACAAAGATCTCAACGGGGAAATCTACGAATACATCGAGGCGCAGACGAACATCATTCCCGCCAAAATACCGCTTCGGATCCGTCTCCACGGCGATTTTACCGAGGCGGAGCAGGGGGAGATCAGACAGATGATGCAGCGGCATTATGTGATGAAATCCTTCGACATCTCATGGGATCTTTTCGCCAACTTTCGCAAGATGCTCTTTCTTGCGCTGTTCGGCGCGATCGTGCTCTCCGTCTATCTCTATCTCGCCTTCACCGGGAAGAATGTCTTTATGACAGAGATCCTCTCCATTGTGGGATCCTTTTCCCTGTGGGAGGCGGCGGACGCCTTTCTGCTCGAACGCCCGCACCTTCGGCGGGAGCACAGGAACAACCGCCAGAGCCTGAACGCGCGCATCGAATTTGTTGCGGATTCCGCGCGCGGGGAGTGATGCGCGGAAAGGGGCAAAGCGGTGAAGATTTACGTTCTGAGGCATTGCACAACGGAATACAGCCTGAAAAAAATTTACTGCGGAAAAACCGACATTCCGCTCTCCGAAGAGGGACGCGTGGAGGCGGAACGGCTCGGCGCGAGCCTGAAAGACAGCGGGATCGACATCGTTTTCACTTCTCCTCTGCTCCGTGCGCGGGAGACGGCGGAGACGGTCGCCGCCGGGCTTCCCATCGTCTGCGACGAACGGCTCGCGGAGCGCGATTTCGGAGATTTCGAGCAAACGAGCGTGGCGCGGGAGGACGGAAAAAAATATCGGTTCTCGTTCGCGCTGAGATATCCGAACGGGGAATCGTATCTCGACGTCGCCGCGCGGATCGGCTCCTTCCTCGGCGAGCTCAAAGAAAAGTATGCGGACAAAACCCCGCTTCTCGTCTCGCACGGGAGCGCGTGCAGGGTTCTCCGCGCGTACCTTTTGCCTATGACGGACGAGGAATTTTACGCATATTCCCAGCCGAACGGGGCAGTGGAGGAGTACGAATTATAACGGATTGCCAAAATCGGAAAAATCGGCAAGAGGCGGAAAAACCGAAACGGCGGGAGCGGAAAAGCCCCCGTTTTTTGATGCGAAGAAAAGCGGCGGAGCAGCGGGGGAAGGACGGAGAAGGAATGTCGGAGCGGTCGGCAGTCGACAAAGAATCCGCTCATCCGCGAAAAACATCGCCGAGCCGCGCGGGGAAAGGAACATAACCTGAAACGCGAGGTAAAAAATCATGGAACTTTCATCACTTATCGGAAAGCCCGTTCTCTCCGCCGCGAGGGAGACGATCGGGTATGTCAAGAATGTGTATCTCAACAAGGCGATGTCCGCTCCGACCGCCTATGTCTGCGTGGACGGAAACGAGGCGGAATTTTTTCTCGCGGCGCGGAGCGCGGCATTCGACGGGGAATGCATTCGCGCGGGTCGCCGTCTCGCCGCGCCGAGCGGGATTCCGTCGCCCATCGGAAAAACCGCATTCGACCGAAACGGAAATTCGCTCGGCAGAATCTGCGACGTGATCCCGGACGGAAAAGAGAGCGGACTTGTCGCGGCATGCGGAAGCGCAAAGATCTTTCTTCCCGTCCGCCAGACGGCGATCGGAGACGTCGTAATTTGTTACCCGTCTGCAAAAAAAGGGGAAAAATCCGCGAAATCGGATCCAAACATGTGCCAAAACGCGCCACAGGTCGACAAAATGGAATCAAATTCGGCGCAAAACGCAAAACGGGTCGATAAAACGCAACCGGAATCGGCGCAAAACGCACGCCCGACGGATGAGGAGAGCGCCGCGCTCTACGCCTTTAATCTGCTCGGACGGACCGTGCGGCGGGACGTCTCGGACGGCGCGGAACTGCTTGCGGCGGCGGGGGAGACGGTCACGCCCGATCTCATCGGTCGTGCGCGTGCGTCCAACCGCCTGCTCGCCCTTGCGGCAAGCATCCTGACGGAATGACATCGCTCGAATACGAAAACGGTCGGCTCGCCCGACCGTTTTTCCGCGCCGCACGGCGCGCTTGTCATAGACAAGCTCACGCCTAAATGCCAAATAACTTTCAGACCGTGATTTCGGGAAAAGGATTGACAAAATTTTCAAACAATGTTAAAATGTTTATGCTACACATTTTAATTGCCCCAATTTAAGGTAAAATTATGAGAAGTCGTTTCATTACTGTGACGGTTGTCTGTTTGCTGTCTGCCATGTTGTTCACAGGTTGCTCGTTTGGGTCGGATCACAATGATGTCGATACGAATGGTCAGGATGCCGTATCGCAGGTTGTTTCGATCAGTGTGGACTGCGACTATGGCAAGATTGAGAAAGGGAAGGCAACATTGGTGCTTTCTGCTCCGATCAATGTCGAGCCGTATCCAATGAAATCAAAATCAAGCAGCCAAACAATACAAAATATGATTGTCGGTGATACGCTTGAAGTTTCCTACAAAGAAGAAGATACGATCAGTCAAGTATTGGTTGACCCTGCTATGGTTGTCAATGTGGAGGGGAGAACCCCGCCCGGGGGAGATATGATTGATATCTTCCTCTACGTTGAATCTGACAATAATGAGTTGCCGACAGTTCTCAGACATAGCCATTTGGATTATATCATAGATGAGTACGGAAATCTTATAAATAAGCAGGAAGCGGATCAATATGACCGGTTGTATGCTGTATTTACGGAAGAAAATATTGAAAAGAATGAATTATATACAATCATCACTCTATCCGCAATTTATACTTGCGATCCGAGGACTGTTTCTCTTGATTATATCATAGAATAGTTTCATACAGGTCACAAGTTAAAATATAAGGCTGACATAAGATCGCAGAAGAACCCAAAAAGAGTGAAACCCAATGTGGTTTGGCTCTTTTTTCATTGTAATCTCGGCGGCTTCGATATATTCCCGCTTTTTTCATAAAAAAGGGACGTAAGTGGAACAAACGCGGCGTCGAGGGGACCTCTCCGCCGCGGACGAGATTTTCTTCGCGCTTTGCGCTCGAAAGCTTCGGCTTACGCCTCGCGCGAACTCAACGGGTCCTTCTTGCACCCATCTTCTGCGCCAAGAAAAGGCACCCGCAAAGGGTGCCTTTTCTTGGCGCAGAAGACGAGATTCGAACTCGTGCTGCCGTTATCCAGCACTACTCCCTTAGCAGGGGAGCCCCTTGAGCCTCTTGGGTACTTCTGCAATGGCTCGGCGCTCTCTTTTCAAAGAAAGCGTTATCAATATACCATAAAATCCGCCGATTGTCAAAGTATATTTCCCCCGAAATCAAAAAATTTTCCGAAAAATTTCTCCGTCCCCTTGCGGACTGCCGCAAAGTATGGTAAAATGATGGCGAAACAAAGGAGTATCCTATGAACATTTGGCATGATATCGGAGAAGAGCGGATCAAGCCCTCTTCCTTTGAGGCGCTCATCGAGATTCCGAAGGGCTGCAAGGCGAAATACGAACTCGACAAGGAGACCGGGCTTCTGAAACTCGACCGCGTTCTCTATACCTCCACCGTCTATCCCTCCAACTACGGGTTTATCCCGCGGACGCTTGCGGACGACGGCGACCCGCTCGACGTGCTCGTCCTCACCAATGAAATCATCTATCCCATGACGCTCGTCTGCTGTTATCCGATCGGGGTGATCAAGATGATCGACGGCGGCATGCTCGACGAAAAGATCATTGCAATCCCGCATAAGGATCCGACCTATAACGGGTATTACGACATCCATGAGCTTCCGCGGCATGTCTTTGACGAGATGATGCACTTTTTCGAAGTCTATAAGACGCTCGAACACAAAAAGACGACGGTCAAGGAGATCGCCCATCGCGACGAAGCGGTGGAGATCGTCCGAAAATGTATGGAAATGTACCGCGAGAAGTACGGGAACAGAGAGGGGGGTCAACGATGAAGATCTTATTTTTCGGGGATTCGATCACCGAATCCGGGCGCAATCCTGCGGACGGGTCCGATCTCGGGGTCGGGTATGTGAAGATCGCGGCGGGGAAGCTGAAACTGCTCTATCCCGACCGCCGGTTCGAATTCGTTAACCGCGGCGTGGGAGGAAACTGCACCGAACATCTTCTTGCCCGCGTCGGAACGGACGTCGCTGAGGAATATCCCGACATCGTCATTCTGCAAGTCGGCGTCAACGACGTGTGGCAGCGGTTCAGCGTCGGGCGGGAGATCACCGTCGGGGAATTCGAGGACAATTACACAAAGATCGTCTCCGCGATCGAAGAGACGGGCGCAAAGCTCATTTTGCTCGAACCGTTCGTGCTCAAAATGGAGGATAAGGCGCGGTTCCGTCCCTTCCTTACCAAGTACAACGCGGTCATCCGCGAGATCGCCGCGCGCGAGAATCTTCCGCTCGTCCCGCTCGACGAGATTTTCATCGGGCTCACGCAGGACATCGACCCCGCGCAGTTCAGCGTGGACGGCGTTCATCCCACCCACCGCGGGTGCCGCTATATCGCCGATCTCGTCATCAAGGAGTTGAAAAAATTTCTATGAAAAGACTGCTCGTCGTCGTGGACATGCAAAACGATTTCGTCACGGGTCCGTTGGGGTCTCCCCGCGCCGTGCGGATCGTCCCCCGCGTGAGAAAACTCGCGGCGGAGGCGGAGGACGTCGTCTACACCGCCGATACACACAGCGAGGACTATCTGAACACGCGCGAGGGAAGATTTTTGCCCGTGAAGCACTGCGTCAAGGGGACGGAGGGGTGGAAGATCGTGCCCGAAGTCCTTGTTGCGGGCGCGAAGATCATCGAAAAGCCGACGTTCGGCAGTCTCGATCTTGTGGAGTATGTCCGCAGGGGTGGATACGACGAAGTGGAGTTCTGCGGCGTCTGTACGGACATCTGCGTCGTGAGTTGCGCGCTGCTCGTGAAGGCGGCGTTCCCGGAAGCGGAGATCAGGGTGCATTCGCGCGCCTGTGCGGGCACGTCGCCCGCCGCGCATTCCGCCGCGCTCCGGACCATGCGCAGTTGCCAGATCGTCGTTGTGTAGAGAAATAACGGGATTCGCCCGTTATTTTTTGCAAAGGGGGGATACATGAACAAGATCGAACGCCGGGAAGTCGACCACAGATTTCTCGAAGTTTACTGCGGCATTTTGTTCAACAGCCGCGAGTTCGAACAGGAGGAGCGGGTTCCGCTGCTCTATAAGTTCGACTGTCCCGAATTCGCCGAATTGAGGGCGCGCTGGCCCATAGAGCAGACGGCGGGCAGGGGCGGGGATTTCGTCCGCGGACTGCGCCTTGCGCGCTGGCTCTCGCGCAATCTCAACCACAAGGGGGATTTTTCCTTCACCGCCGCGCTCTCCTTCGATTCGCTCACCCTGCTCGATTACGGTTTCGGGAAGAAGGAGCACGGCATGAACTGCGCCGCGAAGGCGAAAATCCTCGAAGAGTGCTGTCTTTCGCTCGGGATCTATGCGCGGACGGTCGGGCTCTATCCCGCTTCTCCCTACGATTCGGACAACCATGTCGTCGTCGAGATCTTCGACCGCGAGAAGGGGAAATGGATCATGCTCGATCCGACGACGGGGGGATACGTCTCCGCGGGCGGGGAGCCGCTGTCCTGTTTCGAAATGCGGGAGGCGTTCGCGCAGTTCGGACCCGTCTCCGTCGTTCTGCCCCGCCAAAGCGGGAGGGATTTGCCTCTCCTTGCGGAGCGGAACGTCGCATGGAACAGCTACTATGCGAAGAATTGCTATTTCTTCACGATCAATACCGTCTCGGAATTCGGGACGGGCGAGGGAAGAGAAGTGCACATTCTGCCGTGCGGATTCGACTGCCGTCTGCGCCGCGTCCGCAACGCGGAGTATATGCTCGAAAATGCCAAAAAGTGGAATTGGGGGGAGGACGCCATCCATACGATCGGGAGATGGGTGGTGAATGCGCGGACGACGTATCCGCTCATCGGATCCCCCTCCGTGTGGGATCCGCCCGTTCCGCGCGCATGAATTTCAGGGGGGACGGAAAAGGCGCCGCGCGGCAGAGAATCTGCCGCGCGGCGCCCTTTATTTGCCAATCCGATTTATGCGCTCTTCGTGAGTTTGACGGCGAGGACGGTCATATCGTCCTCCGCCTGTCCGCGGGTGCGCTTCAAGGCGTTTTGTAGGATCTCCTCGGCGAGCGACTGCGGATTGAGCGGTCTGAGGACGCTGAGATAGGAGCACAGCTCCGCCGAAGAACCGAAGGCGGACGTCACGCCGTCGCTCATGAAGAGCATGAAGTCGTTCTCCTCCATGTTCGCGCGCAGGGTGGCGGGGTGGACGGCTTCGAGCATTCCCATCGGGAGGGAATCGCCTTCGAGCACGCGGAGCTCCTCGTTTTTGAGGATGAACCCGACGGGCGAACCGATCTTGACGATGTCCGCCTCGCCCGTATCGAGATCGACCGCCGCCATGTCGATGCAGGCGAACGTCTCCTCCGGCGAATAGGAGATGAGGCGGTTTACGGTGGAGAGCACGGTCTCGGAGGGCATCTTCGCCTTATAAAAACTTTCGAGCAGGGAGAGCGTCTTGTCGGAGACGGCGCGGGCGTTCTCTCCGCTGCCCATGCCGTCCGAGAGGGCGACGAGGAATCTCCGTTCGTCGATTTTGAGTACGGAGTAGGCGTCCCCGCAGGCGCTCTCTCCCTCCTTCGGGCGGGTGGCAATGCCGAACGCCGCGTCGTATTCGGGTCTGCGTTTGAGAACATAGCATGCGGTCGTCTCGGAGAGGGGAATTTTTTCCGCGAGGGAGAGGGGCACGCCGAGCGCGTCGCCCGCAACCGCGCAGAGCCGCTTCCCGTTGACGGAGGGGGAGAGAGTCATGCTGACGGTGAGCGTATTGCCGTCTCCGTAGACGAAGATCTCGGAACTGAGAATGCCCGCCGTCGCGAGCGCGCGGGCGAGCGCGCGCTCCCCGTCCGAGAAGGAGTATTCCTCGCTCTGTTCGAGGGCGATGTCTTTGAGAATCTCGCTGATCCCGTGCGCCTGCCGCGCAAGGAGACGTCTGCCCTCCCGCGCGCTTTCGAGTTCCCGCGCCGTACTGCGGTAGCCCGCAAGCAGCTGGTTGCAGGCAAAGAGCATGCCCGCGGCGTTCCCACAGAGCGCGCTGATGTCCGCGGGAAGGTCCACAAGGCTCACCTGTCCCTTCGAAAATCCGATCGCGACGAGCTTGTCCACGCTCTCATAGATGTCGGCGTCCTCGCATCTGCGGCGCCCCGGGCAGTCGGCGCACAGCGTCTTTTTGAGCTTCTCTTTGAGGCGGGCGCAGGAATCGTCCTCGGGTTCCTCCGTCGAGAACGCGCCTTCGATCTCGCGGAAGAGGGAGGAGACTTCGAAGAGCCGTTCCCCGACGGCGCGGCGGTTGCGGTTGATCGCAATCCGCGGCAGGGTGTGTTCGCGGTAGAAGAGAAGTCCGCCTTTGGCGCGCTTATAGAGCTTTTCAGGCAACAGGCACGCGATGAGCGCGGCGGCGGCACAGGACAGCAGGGCGAGCAGGATCTCCGTCGTGCCCTGTTCGTACAGTCCCGCAAAGTACTGCGCGGAGAGAAAGGTGAGCACGAGCGCCAGCGCAGACGCCGCCTTGCCGTAGGAGACGAACAGGAGGGAAAAACAGGCGTATGCGGCGTATTCCGCGGCGGGGATCGCGCTCCCGCCCGCAAGACAGAGGGGAAGGGAGAGGACGATCGCAAAGGGCACGGCGGCGGCGTTCGAGAGCAGTACGACCGAGACGAGCAGCGCGGTGAGGGAGATCACGGAAAAGACGGTCGTGCCGAGCGCGTTTACGAGCCCCGCGCCGAGCACGAACCACATGAGAAGGAGCTCGGTGAGCTGTCCCGCGGTCAGGCGGCAGCGGAACGCGTTTTTGAGGAGACATTTCAGCCCGCCCTCGAAGAGGAGGGAGAGAAGAGAGAGGAAGCCCGCGAGAATGAGTTTCTGATATATGACGGCGAAGGGAAAGACGGAATATCCCTCATGCGGGAACAGAAAGACAAAGGGCAGTTGTGCGGCGGCGGCAAAGAAGAACCGCTCGAAGCGCATCTTTTTCCGCGCGCGGCGGTAGACGGCGAACACGAGGGAGAGGAACGCCGCCTGGATTGCGAGAGCGAGGGTCGCCGTCGCGCTCATTGCCGCGGCGGACGAGACGAGATAGCCCGCCCCCATCAGGAGCGGATCGAATCCGCAGCAGAGGGCGGCATAGTAGAGGGGAAAGGCAAATGGCTCCCGTGCCGGCAGGGCAAAGTTGAGCAGGATCAGGCACGAAAGCAGCGCGCCGTATTTCCCCGCCGCGCGGAGAGAAAAGACGGGGAGACGAAGCGTCGGTTTTTTCATGGAACACCTCCGATTTTTTCTCTATTATAAAGGGGACGGGGGAGCATACATGCGGAAATTACGTCTTTGAATGTCGAACTTTCACGAATTTGTTCATGTGAATTTTTCAAAATATCCCCTCTTTATTTGACGGAAAGCGGGCAATGGGATATAATGAAGCCATCAAACATGCGAGGCAAAAGTATGGAAACTCCGGAAAACGAAACTGCGCTCACATTCGCGCAGTTGATGCATCTCGTCGCGCGGCATATCGTTCTCGTGCTCGCCGCAACGATCGTTCTCACCGCGGCAGCCGTCCTGCTCTTTTATTTTCTCATCAATCCGATGACCGCGCGGTACAGCATGGAATTTTCTCTCTCCTATCCGGCGAGCGCGTCGCTCAAATATCCCGACGGCACGCCCTTCTATTATCAGGACATGATTTCCCTCTCCGCGCTCGAAACGGCGAAGGGCACGGACGCGCGCTTTTCCTCTCTCAACGTGGAGGAGATGCTCGACGAGGACATGATTTCCCTCGAAAAGATCTCCGAAGAGGGGAAGGAGGCGTACAGGCTCACCGTGAGCGGATCGTGCATTCGGGATAGGGCATTGGGAACGGCGTTCTTGCGCGCCGTGGCAAATCTTCCCGTCTCGACCGCGAAGGAGATGGCGAGCAGGATGGATTATCACATCAACGAAGAAGTGTTCGAAAACGCGTCCTTTGCGGATCGTCTCGCCCTGCTCTCCGAACAGAAGGAGAGCCTTGTCAAACAGTACGACGAGTGGATCGCGCTCTACCGCGAGAGCTATGCCGTCGCGGGAAAGACGTTGAAAAATTACCGTGCCGAAGTCAATGTCATCTTCGGCGCCGAGACGAGAGCCCGCCTCGCCGATGAGCTTGCGTCGAAGGGTTATGTCTCCGTCGAGCACATCGGGGAGCGGATTGCCGAGCTCAGCCGCGAGAAAGTCGACAACGAGAAGAAGATCGCGGCACTGCGCGAGGCGCTTTCTTATCTTCCCATGACGGCGGCGGAAACGATCGCAAACGAGCCCGCGCGGAGCGCCTCCGAGATGATCGCCGCGCTCATTGCGCGCAACGTCGAGATCGACAGCGAGATTGCCGCGCTCACCGAGGAGGACGTGCGCGCCTTCGAGGCGCTCATCGACCGTGAGTATTCCAACCTCGGAACCGCCGCAAACACCATCCGTTCTGTGGCGACCGCGCTCTACGAACAGGAGTCCCGCGCGGACTTCGCCACCGCCCGCGCCGAGAAAGAGGGCGGCGTCAACATCTATCTCGTCGCCGTCGGCGGAGCGATTCTCTTCTTCGTCCTCTCCTGCATCGTCGTCTGCACGGCGTCGCGGCGGAAGAAAAAGGTGGCGGAATGAGCGGCGGAACGTATTACGCCTACCTTTTGCGCTGTGCGGACGGGAGCTTTTATGCGGGATTCACCACCGACCTTGCCGCGCGCGTCAAGACGCACAATGCGGGCAAGGGCGCGAAATACACCCGCAGCCGTCTGCCCGCCGAGCTCGTCTATTTCGAACAATTCGACGCGGAGCACGACGCGCGCAGCCGCGAATGGGGGCTGAAACGTCTGACGCATGCGCAAAAAGCCGCGTTGGTTCATGCGGCGCACCCCGGGGAACGATGAAGTACGATTTTGCGCTGCTCCGCTTTGCGGAGGATAAAAATATCTCGGACCGCGGATATTGGTATCTGTCGGGATTTCCCGTCGCGGCGGGGGAGAGGGTGCTCGCGCCCGTCGGCATGCACGACAGGTTGCAGTGCGCCGTGGTCGAGCGGTCTCTCTCCGCGGCGGCAGAGGACGCGCCCTACGACGTCCGCCTCATCAAGCGGATCGCCGCGAAATACGGCGCGCGGCGGATTGCGGCGGGAGAGACGGAGCTCGTCGAGTTCGGCGGGATCCGCTACGACGAAAAGCACTTCACCCGCTTTCGGAAGGTCGTCTTTTGCGAGGCGCTTCCGTCCGATCTTTCGGCGATTTTCGCATACGGGGTCACAAAAACGGTGCAAATGTCCGCGGACGATCCCGCTCTCTATGAGGAGATCGCCCGCGCAAACGGATGCGTGCTGCTCGTCGGCGAAGAGGGAAAGCGGGCGGCGAAACAGCTCGTCTTTTTTGTGCGCGGGCAGGACGATCTGTCCGCCCTCGGCATTCCGGAGGAAACTGCCCGCCTGTTGGAGGAAAAATTGAGATGAAGAAGATCATGATGATCGCTACGGGCGGGACAATCGCCTCGAAGAACAGCGGGAACGGGCTCAGTCCCGCGCTCACGTCGAAGGAACTGCTTTCGAGCGTGCCGGAGATCGAAAAGATCTGCTCCGTCACCGAAGTTCAGCCCTTCAATCTCGACAGTACCAACGTCTACTACGCCCATTGGTTGGAGATCGCGCGCATCATCGAGGAGAATTACGCCGCGTTTGACGGGTTTGTCGTCACGCACGGAACGGACACGATGGCGTACACCGCCGCGGCGCTCAGCTATCTCATCCAGAACAGCCCCAAGCCCATCGTGCTCACGGGCTCTCAGAAATCCGTCTATCTCAGGGATACGGACGCGAGACGGAATCTTCTCGACGCCTTCTCCTATTGTGCCGACGACGGCGCGCGGGGGGTCAAAGTCGTCTTTGACGGGAACATTATTCTGGGCACGCGCGCCAAAAAGACGCGTACGCGCAGTTACAACGCGTTTTCGAGCGTGGATTTTCCCGAAGTGGGCGTCATCCGCGACGGAAAACCCGTCTATTATATCCGCGAGGAGAAGGGCGGGACGCCCGAGTTTTACCGCAGTCTCGATCCGAATATCTTTGTGCTCAAAATGATCCCCGGGCTCCGCGCGGACATTCTTGATTATCTCGTCAACGATTACGACGGTCTCATTCTCGAAACATTCGGTTCGGGCGGACTTCCCAACTATCAGAGCGATGAGTTTTTCAACCGATTGAGCGCATTCATCAAGCGGGGGAGGACGGTGGTCGTCACGACGCAGGTCGAACGGGAGGGCAGCGCGCTCGACAGTTACGAAGTCGGGCGGAAACTGCTCGCGTGCGGCAAGGTGCTCGAAGCGCGCGACATGACGCTCGAAGCCGTTGTCGCCAAACTGATGTGGGTTCTCTCGCGGACGAAGGATCGCGACGCGGTGGAGCGGCTCTTCTACACCCCCGTCGAAAAGGATATATTTTAAGGGAAAAGATCAAGGCGATGTTTCGACACGCCGCTATGCGGCGGCTCAACATGACGTATTTTGAAACGGCGCGGAATGACAGAGGAACGAAATGACGTGATTTGAAAATGGCGCGGCGCGGGAGAAACCCGCGCCGCGTCCGCATCCGCTGTCATACCGACGACCGAACGAAGTGAGGGAGGAGTGTATCCCCTTGTCCAACAACGACCGAGGGGATTCTCTCAGTCGCCTACGGCTCCCTCGGAATGACAGGGAAACGGACACACATCTTTTGTCATTTCGACCGAAGTGAGCGAAGCGAACGAAGTGGAGAAATCTCATCATAAGGTGGAGATTCCTCGACTGCGCTC
>CANRGR010000051.1 GCA_947630245.1 uncultured Clostridia bacterium
AACGCCGCGACAGGAGCGCCGGCGGGCGCGACGGGCTTTGCGGCGGTCCCTGCCGCCCAAAGCGCAAGGTCTTAAAATCAAGGCGATGTTTCGACTGCGCTCAACATGACGTATAGACGTATATTAGAACGGCTCGGCGCGGTTATGCCGCCATCCCCTTGCTGCCCCTTTTAGGGGAAGTGGCGAACGTAGTGAGCCGAAAGGGTTTCAAAAGGGTTTCAGAAACCCCTCACCGCCCTGCGGGCGGAGCTCCCCTATACCACCCCACAAAAACACTACGTCTTTTTGTGGGGACCCCGAGGGGCGCCAAGCGAGAGTCTCCGTTGTCATACCGACGACCGAGCGGAGCGAGGGAGGAGTGTATCCCCCACTACGAAGTCCGCACGCCACTGTCATACCGACGACCGAGCGGAGCGAGGGAGGAGCGTATCCCCTTCTCCACGACAATGGGCGATGAAACACAGCGACGCCCTCGGTTGATTTTTGATAAACCGACGGTTGATTGCAAGAAATAACTTCAAAATTACTTGACAGGCACGTCGGCGTCGGCTATAATAGAGACACGATGCAGGAATCGCCTAGCGGTATGGCGCCAGCTTCCCAAGCTGGTTCCGGCGGGTTCGACTCCCGTTTCCTGCTCCAAAGAGGCGCGCCCCATTTTATGGGGCGCGCCTCTTTGGCAATCAAGAAAAAACAGAATCGGCGGGGCGCGACGGGCTTTACTGCGCTCCCTGCCGTCCGAAGGAACGGCTTTCGTTTCCTGCTTTATAAACGCATGGCGCCCCAATGGGCGCCATGCGTTTATAATATAGAAGAGAAGAATGAGAAGCGAGACGGACCGTGCATTTTTCCGCACAGCGAAGGGTTGCGGGGCGCGAACAAAACAGCATGGAGCGGCTTGCCGCGATGCGCCGCCAATCAAAGAAGTACGAATACACTGCGACGGTTTTATCATGGCAGACAGTTTCTTCTAATTCCCTATGTCGTATGGCGGACGATGAGTTTGGATTGCAGATAGATGATCTGCGTCTTTTGGCGGGGACGGTTGATGCGCTCCAACAGCACGGACAGGAGTTTTTTCCCGATTCCCGTTTTGTCCACGTTGAAGGTCGTGATCTGCGGGTCGTGCGACTTCGCCTCGGGAAGATTGTCGAATCCGACGACGAGGACGTCCCGCGGGACCTTCTTATGCAGAAGCGCGAGCGCTTCGATGACGGCGATCGCGAGCGTGTCGTTTGCCGCGACGAAACAGTCGGGCAGGGCGGGCATCTGTGCAAACAGCTTCGCAAGTTCCCGCGCGTTGCCGTAGGGGAAGGAGTCCTTCTCGATGACGGAGCGCTCGGGGTTGTATTCGAGCCCCGAGAGGAAGATCGCCTCCCGCATCGCGAGAAACCGCTCGTAAAAGGACGTGCAGTGGGTATAGTCTCCCACAAACCCGAAACTTTTGACGTCCTGCTCGCCGATGAGGGAGAGGCAGAAGTTCTTGACGGAAGAGAAGCTCTCGGGCAGGACGATGTCGTAATTGCCCGACGCGGAGACATAGATGGGGAAGTCGAAAAAGACGATGGGGTAGCCGAGCTCGATGAGCTTGGGCACATAGTCCGCCTGAAAGAGCCCCATGCAAATGATGCCGTCGACCTTGTGTTCGTTGAGATATTCGACGAGGCGGTTGAAGAAGGAGGTTTTCGAGGCGGTGAATTGCAGAAGTTCCACGTTCTCGTCCTCGGAGAGCGCGGATTCGATGCCCCGCACGACATGGATGAAGAACGTCATCGTCATCAGCATTTTGGAGGTGATGAGGACGATTCTGCGATGTTCCTTGTCCGCGGCGGCAGAGGCGATCTTGCGATAGCTCTTGTAGCCGAGCTCGATCGCGGCGCCCAGAACCAGATCGCGGGTGCGCGGGGGAACGTATTGTCCGTTCAGCGCTTTGGAGACGGTGTTGCGGGAGAGTCCCAGAGAGTCCGCAATGTCTTGGATTGTGATTTTTTCTCTTTTCATGTGATTGAATCCCGTTCTTTGCCCATTGTACTGTTTCAATTATATCATGAAATGAGAAAATGTCAATATTTTTTTGGCTTTTTGCACAAACGGAAAAGTGCGATTTGGGCATTTGCACAATTTTCTGCGGGAATGTTTTAGCGACCTTGACGGCGAATATGACATAATTATAATAGGAAACACCGAAAACCGATTGATTCGGAAAATTGATAAGGAGGTTTCATTATGGAGAGAAAGCTTTTGCAAGCGGAGCAGGGCGCGGAGACAATCGGCACAGCCGACGCCTTCGCCGACAGTTCCGCGCGGCAAAGCGAAAAGGTCTCGTTTGGAAAGAAGTTCAAAAACAGCTATTTTGCGCGGAATTTCAAACGGAATTGGAGTTATTTGCTCTTTCTCATTCCGGCGGTTGTTGTAACGTTCGTATTCGCCTATATTCCGATGTACGGTCTTTTGATCGCCTTTCAGGATTTCGTGCCGGGCGACTCGATCTGGGGCGGCTATTGGATCGGATTCGACAACTTTGCGGAGTTTTTCGGAAACTATGCGTTCTGGGGGATGATGTGGAATACGTTCCTTCTCTGCATCCTCGGGTTCATCATCGGCTTCCCGCTCCCCATCATTGTGGCGCTCATGCTCCATACGACGAAGAACAAGAAGATTTCGAAGTTCTTGCAGACGCTGTTCAACGGTCCGCACTTCATCTCTCTCGTCGTGCTCGTCGGTATGCTCTATCTGTTCTTCGGACGGTACGGGCTCGTCAACAACATCATCGAAAGCGCGGGAGGGGACCGCTATTCCTTCTTCCTCGAAGAGGGCGCGTTCCGTCCGCTGTACATTCTGTCGAGCAACTGGCAGGACTTCGGGTGGAGCTCCATTATCTATCTCGCGGCGCTTTCGGGCGTGGAAGTCTCCCAGCATGAGGCGGCGCAGATCGACGGCGCGTCCCGCTTCCAGAGAGTGCTGCATGTCGACCTTCCCGCGATCATGCCCATCATCTCCGTCATGCTCATCATGTCCATCGGCGGGCTCATGGGCGTCGGATACGAAAAGGTGCTCCTGATGCAGACGGACGGCAACATCGGCGTGAGTGAAATCATTGCAACCTACGTCTACAAACAAGGCATTCAGGCGATGCGTGCGGGCTATGCGACGGCAGTCGGTCTCTTCAACTCCGTCATCAACCTTGCGCTTCTCATCATCGCCAACACCGCGTCCAAGAAGTTCTCCGAGAACTCGCTGTTTTAAGGGGGTATCATCATGGAAGATATTATCAAAAACGAAGAAATCGTCGATTCCCCCAAGAAAAAGCGCAAGAAAGTCAAAGAGACGACGGGCGACAAGATCTATTACATCGTTACCTATATCATTCTCGGGTTGCTCGCCCTCATCGTGTTTTATCCGCTCTACTTCGTCGTGATCGCCTCCTTTTCGAGCGCGGACGCAGTGCTCGCCGGGAAGGTCTACCTCTGGCCCGTCGATCTCGACTTCACGGGCTACGTCAGGTGCTTTGAGCGGGCGGATATCTGGATCGGTTACGGCAATACCATCTGGTACACCGTCGTCTACACCGCACTGAGCGTGATGTTCACCCTCACCGCGGCATGGGCGCTTTCGAGAAAGACGCTGCCGCTTCGAAAGTTCTGGATGATCTTCTTTACGATCACGATGTTCTTCGGCGGCGGACTCATCCCGTTCTACAACGTCGTGAACGATCTCGGAATGAACAAGACCGCGTGGGCGATCATTCTTCCCGGAACGGTCTCGGCATGGAACCTATTCATGGCAAAGACGTTCTTCCAGACGGGCGTTCCCGATACCATCGTGGAGGCGGCGGAACTGGACGGCGCAAACAGAGCGCGCCTGTTCATCTCCATCATCGTTCCGATCTCCGCACCCATCATCGCGGTGCTCACCCTCTACTATGCGATCGGGCAGTGGAACAGCTACTTCAACGCCATGATCTTCCTCGGCGACAGACAGAACATGTGGCCTCTGCAACTCGTGCTCAAAGAGATTCTGACGGCGTCCGAATCGACGGTGGGCGGCAGCGGCGAAACCATTCTCGAACAGTTCCGTCTCGCCAACCAGCTCAAATACGTCACGGTCATCATTTCGAGCCTTCCCGTGTTCCTGCTCTATCCCTTCGTCCAGAAGTACTTTGCGCAGGGCGTGCTCGTCGGCTCGCTCAAAGATTGAGTTCTTCCCTATTCCTCTTATATGGGAGCCCGGGCGGGGCGACGCCCCGCCCGATCCCCCTCGGACAATCGACATTGAATTTTATAAGGAGTTAAATTATGAAAAAGCTTTTCACGGCAATGGCAATCGGATGCGCGGCGGTTATGGCGTTCGCAGCTTGCGGTCAGACCGATAACCGGGAACAGAACTCCACAGAGGAGCTCAAAGAGAAGTACGGCTATCAGTGGACGGATACATCCAAGCCCATTCTCAACGCAGAGGGCGCCAAGAATCTCTCGTTCAACGTCTATTCTTCCAAAAATGCGTCCGCAAAGGACTACAACGAAATGGATATCATGCAGACGCTGTACGAACAGACCAACGTGTTTGTCTCGTGGGAGAACGTCTCCGAGAGCGTCTACGGCGAGAACAAAACCCTCAAACTCGGCAACCACGAGGGGATCGACGCAATCTATCACGCGGGTCTCACCTCGAATGAAATCCTCAAATTCGGCGTGGACCGCGGCGAACTTCTCGCCATCAGCGATTATCTCGAATACATGCCCAACTTCAAGCGCATTCTCGATTCCCGCTCGGACATCAAGAAGCAGATCACGAGCATCGACGGCAAGATCTACGCGCTGCCCCGCGTCGAGGAGATGGGACTTTTGCAGAACCCCAACCTGCTCTTTATCAACAAGGCATGGACGGAGAAGGCAGTCAGCGATGGTCACATCGACCTCGGCGGACAGGAGATCAAGGACGGTCTCGAACTCAACGCGGAGCAGATGCAAAACCTCCTCACCTACTTCAAGAACCACGACATGAACGGCAACGACAACAGCAACGACGAGCGTCCGCTCTCCTTTGTCTGGAACAACTGGCAGGGCAACCAGTGCGACCTCTACGGTATGTTCGGCCTCAACGACAACATCGAGCACCGCGTCATCAAGGACGGCAAGGTCACCTATACCGTGCTCGACGACGCCTTCAAAGAGGCGACGCAGTTCCTTCATGATTGGGTCGCCGACGGGCTCATCGACCAGGTCTCCTTCGAGCAGTCCCAGAATGACTTCCTTGCAAACGGCAAGGGAACGGGCGGAGACGAACGTTACGGCGCATTCTATTGGTGGGAGAGCGAGACGGTCGTCACCGATCCTTCTCACTATGTCTGCTGCAAGCCCTTGATCGGACCGAACGGCAAACAGACGGTGTGCGTCTCCAATAACCCCGAGATCTCCACGGGCGAAGTCATCTTTTTCAGCGACACTCCCAACGTGGAAGTGCTCCTCACGTACTTCGACCGCTACTACAACCCGGAAATCTCCGCGCAGATCAACTACGGTCCCATCGGCATCGCCTTCGAGGAAGAGAAGGACGCGAACGGCAAGCTCGTGGCGAAGGATCCTCCCGCAGGCAAGACGACGGACGAACTCCGCCTCGAAAACGCGCCTCTCGGGCTCTGCTTCCTCTCCGAAAACGAGTGGAAGAACGTGGTCGAGATGGAACCCCGCGCACAGCTTCGTCTCGAACGGCTTGGAAAGTATGCGACGCCTTATTACGATCATGACAAAATAAAGCCCGTTCCCAACCTTCAATTCACGCAGGCGGAACTCAATACGATTCTTCGCTATCAGACGAACGTCGACAACTATCTCCGCGAGAACATCATCAAATGGCTGAGAAACGGTCTCGACGACGCAACGTGGGAATCGCACGTCACGAGAGCGAAGAGCAACGCCGTCGGAATCGACGAACTGCTCAAAGTGTATCAGGCGGCGTACGACAGATACGTTCAGGGAAATTAACATTCATCTGTTCAGGGGAATAAAATCAGAAAGGAGAAATCGGAATGAAAAAGATATTTGCGATTGCGCTTGCCGCGATGCTTTCTCTGGGATTGTTTGCCGGCTGCGGCGACACCGAGAGTTCGGGCTCGGGCAACAATAACAACAACAATACGAAGAACACGAAACCCACCATCTCCGGCGTGCAGGCTTCCGCCACCGTCATGGCGGGCGAGGAATTCGACGCGCTCGCAGGCGTCACCGCCACCGACAAGGAGGACGGCGATCTCACGAGCAAAATCACGGTTTCGGCGAACGGGCTCACCTTCACGGACGGCAAGACGACGCCCACCGAAGCGAACGATCTGATGGGCTATGAGATCGTCTATTCCGTCAAGGACTCCGGCGGTCTCGAAGCGAAGGAGTATTGCACGCTCTATGTAACGCAGAAGGCAAACGAGCTCGAAAACGTGTACACCGCGGACTTCACCGACATCACGCCGGGCGAAGCGGATCACCACTATTGGGAAGCCGTGATCGACGGTCCCGAAGCGACCGCAACGCTCAAACAGGGCGCGTACGTCTTTGATGTGAAGAATCTGAACGGCGCGGGCGACGACAAGCTCATGCTGAGAAGAACCTTCAACGATCTCGGCGCGGGCGAATACGAATTCATCGTCTGGGCGAGCTCCACGGCCGACACCTACGTCCACATTATTCCGGAGGACGCCTCCACCGATGAGTGGAAACCGTACGGCGGCGAGTGGAACGTGAAAATCGGCGCGACCGTTGCGGCGCACAGCGTCCGCTTCACGCTCGGCGAGGGAGATTCTTCGAGCATCGAATTCCGCATCCACATGGGCAAGATCACGCCCAATCCGGATAATCCCGACGACACAACCCCCAATGCCTTCTCGCTTGCAATCGAGAAAATCGCCCTCTACAAGACGACGGGCGAAAACAAGGAGGAGGATCTCTTCACAAACGATTTCTCCGCGGAGGGAGAAAACCGGGTCTATGTCCGTCCCGACGGCGGCGCGGAGGCAACCGCAACCGTAGCGGACGGCGTGGCGAAGGTTTCCGTTGCGAAGTATCCCGACAGCAAGGAGGTGTGGGAACTCAAAGCGGACGTCGCGCTCGGCGGCGCCAAGATCGAAAAAGGCGTGACCTATCGCATCTATTTCGAAATCACCGCGAAGAACGACCAGAACGCGGAAGCTGTCATCGAAAACGGTTCGAACAATGACCGCGCGGCATTCCTCGGCAATCTTGCGTTGCAGGCGGGCGTAAAACAGTCCCTCGACTACACGTTCAGCGTGGGCGACGGCTTTAAGGCGATCGAAAGCGACGCAATGCTCCGCTTCCAGATCGGAAAACCCGTCGACGGCGTTTCGGACAACGAATTGACGATCGACAACGTGAGACTTTGCACGATCACGGGCAACAAGAAGACCGACCGCGTCTCTCTCGACAAGTTCGTGCTCTTCGGGAACGAATCTTCCAACAAGACGAACCCGAAATATCCTTACGACGTATTCAACGGCTCGGACGACAATCCCGCGAACAAGGGAATCGGCACCGCCTACCTCGAAAACGGCAAGCTCATCTACAAGATCCATCAGGGCAGCAACGAGGGCGGACAGAACAAGATTGTCATCGGCTATTGGGACAATCCCATCAACCTTCCCGCGAATGCGTTCTATGTCGTCTCCTTCAAGGTCAAGGCATCCGCCGAGATCGGTATGGACGTCTGCCTGCACGACATGGACTGCGGCGACAGCTGGGACAGCGGACTGCTCTACCGCCGCGCGCATTTCCAGAACGATCCCGTTCCGATCGGAACGACGGAGCAGGTTGTGGAGTTTACGACGGAAGTCGTCTATAAGGCGTCGAAGTGCGAGCTCATTCTCGAATTCGGCTCGTCGGAACTTTCGAAGCTAACGGAAGATGTGACCATTGAGATCTCCGAACTGACGATCGGTGTGCGCAGACTTGCAGACTGATCCGGAAAGAACGCTGAAAATGCCTCCGCGGCGCATGCTGCGGAGGCACAAGCGAACAAAGAGGGAAAATGAGATGAATCGACTCTATGCCATCGGCGAAATGCTCATTGATTTTACGGCGCAGGAGACGGGGGCGCTCGAAACGGCGGTGAATTTCCGCAAGAACGCGGGCGGCGCGCCCGCAAACGTCGCCGTCTGCGTCGCAAAGCTCGGAAAGGAAGCGAGCGTCATCACAAAGCTCGGCAACGACCCGTTCGGCAATTTTTTGGTAGAGACGTTGCAACGGGAGCATGTCGGCACGGAATATGTATTCCGCACCGACCGCGCCAACACCGCGCTCGCCTTCGTCGCCCGCGACGGAAACGGGGAGAGGAGTTTCTCCTTCTACCGCAATCCCTCCGCGGATATGCTATTGGACGAGAGCGAAGCGGAGAAAGTTCCCTTCGGGAAGGGAGACATCCTTCACTTCGGCAGCGTGGACCTTGTCGACGCGCCCGTCAGAAGAGCGCATATTGCCGCGATCCGGCGGGCAAGGGAGGCGGGAGCGATCATCAGCTTCGATCCCAACCTCCGCTATTCCCTCTGGAAGAGCGCGGAGGAGCTGTTGTCCACGGTCCGCACCTTCCTTCCGCTCGCCGACCTTGTCAAGGTCAGCGACGAGGAACTGTTCGACATCACGGGCATCTCAAACGAGAGGGAGGCGGTCTCCGCCCTCTTCTGCGGGGAAGTCAAAATCGTCTTTGTCACCAAAGGAAAGGACGGCGCGACCGTCTATACGGGTCAAACGGAAGTCTCCATGCCGACGGACAGGAACTCCGCCGTCGTCGATACGACGGGCGCGGGCGATTCCTTCATCGGAACGGTTTTATATCAGCTCCTCGGACGTGGGCTCGACGGGCTCACGGAGGAGGAATTGCGCGGAATGCTGCAAAAGGCGAACCGCGCGGCAACGATCGTCGTCTCGCGCGAGGGCGCGATCCCCGCGATGCCGGCGAGAAACGAAGTTTTTTAAGGGGAAACGGACATGAAAATCACAAAAACACTTTCGGCGGTTGCGGTTTTGCTCAGCGGGATCATGCTGTTTGCGGTCGGCTGCGGCGAGGAGAGCACGGGCGGCGGGAAGAAAGAACTCGACGTCGATCCCTCCGACAAGGATTTCTCCACCCTTCGCTCGGCGAGCGCGCAGGAGAACGCCTACGACTATAAGTTCAACTTCCTGCCCGAAAAGGACAGCGAGGGACAGGGCTATGTCGGCGACACCATGCCCTACTATGAGGACGGCACCTATTACATCTACTATTTGAAGGACCGCGGGGATTCCTACAATCACTCGGTCTACCTCACGACGACGAGGGATTTCATCACCTATTCGGAGCGGCAGGAGTGCGTGCTCGAATCCGACCACGACACCGCGCAGGATACGATGATCGGCACGGGTTCCGTCGTCAAAGTGGGGGAGAAGTACCACGACCCGCACGAGGCGATCATGGTTGCGGAGGGAACGAGCCCCACGGAGTTCGTCAAAAAGGCGGATTGGAAGATCGATCCGCCCGCGGAACTCGGTCAGCGCAACGATTTCCGCGATCCGCAGGCATATTACGACGAGGCGACGGATACCATCACCCTCACGATCACGGCGGCGCAGAGCGACATCGCGCGCGTCTGCAAATATACGCTGAAAGGGGATCTCACAGGCGCGGAATACGGCGGGCTCGTCTATACGAACGACGAGACGGTCGTCGGGAACTGCTGGAACCTCGAATGCTCGGATACCTTCCAGGTGGACGGCAAGTGGTATCTCACTTTCTCCGCGCAGGACGGCGTTCTTTGGTACACGACGGCGGACACGCAGTACGGTCCCTACACGGAGACTCCGAAACCCCTCGACGGACAGCTCTTCTATGCGGCAAAGCACGCTTCCGACGGCAAGGACACTTATATGATCGGTTGGGCGCGGCGCTCGGAATCCGTCTCCTCCACGTCGGACGTGAAGGGCTGGGCGGGCAATTTGCAGGTGCAGAAGGTCGTCTCCGACGGCAAGGGCGGGATCGCGCTCGCACCCGTCGACGCCTATCTGAAAGAGACCAAAGAGCGCGTGCTCGTCTCCGACGCAACGGTTGTGCCCGCGGCGGGAGACTATGTCGAGTCCTTCCGCTGTTTCGAGCGGTATATGGTGACGGGCGGGTTCCGCTTCGACGGAACGGGCGACTTCGGCTTTGCCTTCGATTACAACGGACGGCAGGAGAGCTATAAGACGATTACCATCTCCCCCGAACGGAAGCTGATCTCCCTCGATTTCAACCTCGGAAAGGTCAATATCACCTCCGTCTCCGCGAATCTGGAAGTGGGAAAGACCTATTCCTTCACCTACATTCAGGAGGGGTCGATCGGCGTGCTCTATGTCGAGGGACAGACGGCGTTCACCGTGCGGATCTACGGCGTGAGCGGGAAGAACGTCATGCTCTTCTCCGACAGCGGTTCCGCAACCTTTACCGATCTCAAACAGTTCACTTATACCTATTGACAGAACGGAAACATCGCACACATCAACATTTTCAGGGGAATGTTCATGAAAACGAATTCTACGGCGGGCGGCTCCTACGGCACAAAGATTGCGGACCTCTACATCGTTCACAATCTTGCCGCCGTGGGCGGCAACAGCCGGCACACCTATCATGCTATGCCCCCCGTGGGCTGGATGAACGATCCCAACGGCTTCATTGAAGCGTTCGGGAAATATCATTTGTTTTATCAATTCTATCCCTACGGACCGTCGTGGGATTCCATGCATTGGGGTCACTACACGACGCAGGACTTTATCAAATGGAAGCTGGAACCGACCGCCCTCGCGCCCGACGGCGCTCACGACGGCGA
Organism: uncultured Clostridia bacterium; assembly: GCA_947630245.1. Lineage (GTDB taxonomy): Bacteria > Bacillota > Clostridia > Christensenellales > Borkfalkiaceae > Gallimonas. The sequence goes on from CANRGR010000051.1 coordinate 10,841, forward strand.
CGGGTGCTTTTCGGGCTCCTCCGTCATCAAGGACGGAAAGCTGTATCTTCTGTATACCTCCGTCTCGGGGGAAAAGCAGACGCAGTCGATCGCCGTCTCGAAGGACGGGGTCCGCTTTGAAAAACTCGGCGTCGTGATCCCGGGGGATCGCCTTCCGAAGGAGTGCCTCCGCACGGACTTCCGCGACCCGAAGGTGTTCCGCCGGGGGGGATTTCTACTATCTGCTCGCGGGATCCATGTCCGAGCGGGGGGAGGGGATGATCCTCCTGTATCGCTCCTCCGATCTCATGGATTGGACGTTCGTGAACGTTCTGAGAAGAGACAATCTCACCACCCGCGGCATCTATGAATGTCCCGACTTCTTCCGCCTCGGCGGCTGCGACGTGATGCTCGCAAGCCCGCAGGGATATAAGACGCAGGATTGGCGGTACGAAAACGTGCAGTCGTCCATCTACATGCTCGGGAAATTCGACGAGAAACAGGGGACGTTTGAAAAAGAATACGAGGACGAGATCGACGGCGGGTTCGATTTCTATGCGCCGCAGACGTTGCAGACGAGCGACGGGCGGACAGTGATGATCGCATGGATGCAGATGTGGCAGCGGCTGTTCCCCACGGCAAAGCACGGCTGGGCGGGCGCAATGGTTCTCCCCCGCGAACTCTCCTTGAAGAACGGAAGGCTGTATCAGCGCCCCGTCCGCGAGATCGAACGGTACCGCTGGAATCCGATCTCCTTCAATAACGTCAAGATCGGAAGCCGCAACGAACTGACAAAAGTGAACGGCGTGAAAGTCGAGCTCCTGTTTACGCTCGATCTGGGAAGCGCGGAAAAAGTGGGCGTCAAACTGTATCAGAAGGGCGAACATGACGCGCGAATCTATTACGACCGTGCGAGCGACAAGGTCATCTTCGACCGCTCGCGCATGGGCGTCGAGATCACGCACGATCCCGATGAGAAAGACGCCTCCGTCCGTTCCGTCCGTGTCAATATCACGGACAACAAACTCGCCATGCATATCTTTCTCGACGTTTCGAGTTGCGAAGTGTTCCTGAACGGCGGCGAACGCACGATGACGGGGAACGTCTACTCGGAAGGGGACGGCATCTCCTTCTTCGCCGAGGGAGGCGACGCAAAGATCATCAATCTCGAAAAATACGACATCGTCGTCTGAAAGACGGCGCGGAACATTCCCGCCTTCGCGGATGTTCCTTACACAGAGTTATCCCTTGCGGCAGACCACGCCGTAAAAGACAAGTCTATCCTTTATGGCAGACATGCCGTAAAAAAACAAGTTCATCCCTTGCGGCAAATTACGCCGCGCGCCAAGAGAGCAGATCTTCCCCCTAACTTTTCTGCTCTCTGTTTTTTTGCCCGCAGAACGTCGGTTTTTTTGATCGGAATGACACGGGGAGAACAAGAAGGTCGTTCCGATTTCCGCGCCCGTTGTCATTCCGGTGGCATAGCCCGAGCCCTCATACGCAGTCCGCGTCCGCCGTTCCCTTCATGGCTCATCGGGGCAGGTTATGCACAAAGTTGCAAACATTTTTCAGGATTTATCCACATTTCGTTCAAAAAGTAAAATAAAAATCGGGCGTTTTGCGGGGAAAAATTGTGGAATCACGAGGCGTTTTCCACACTTTCCGCTTTTTTCGACCCGCTTCGCCAAAACTTCTGTGAATTTTCCATACACAATGAGTTAAAATTCAGGTGTCTTAACGAGAGAAGAGACATAAGAAATACATCCGGGAGGTAAAGTGATGGTTGCGAATGAAGTTGCGTTGAAGGAGCTGAAAGAGGAAGTAGCGGATATGTTATCGACCTGTTTTGTCGGCGCCGTTTCGGACAGGGGGGAGCACATCGAATTGAAACTCTGCAACGGTCAGAAATTTCGCGTATGTGTGGAAGAATTGCCCGTGCGCTGTCCTTTGGACGCACAGACGGCGGTATGACAAGCGTCTGTAAAGATCGGCGCGCCCGCCTCGAAAGAGGCGGGCGCGCCGATCTTTTTTTTTCTCAAGCTCAATAATTTTCTTTCTTGACTTCGAAATACGCCTGCGGATGTTTGCAGACGGGGCAGATCTCCGGCGCCTTCGTGCCGACGACGATATGTCCGCAGTTCCGGCATTCCCAGATCGTCACGCCCGATTTTTCAAAGACTTGCTTTGTCTCGACGTTGTTGAGAAGGGCGCGGTAGCGTTCCTCGTGCGATTTTTCGATCGCGGCGACCATGCGGAACTGCGCGGCGAGCGCGGTGAAGCCTTCCTCTTCCGCGTCGCGCGCCATGCGTTCGTACATGTCCGTCCATTCGGCGTTCTCGCCCTCCGCCGCATGGAGGAGATTTTCGGGCGTGTCGCCGAGTTCGCCGAGCGCCTTGAACCAAAGCTTTGCATGCTCCTTTTCATTCTCCGCGGTTTTGAGGAAGATCTCCGCGATCTGCTCATAGCCCGCTTTTTTCGCAACGGATGCGAAATAAGTATACTTGTTGCGCGCCTGCGATTCCCCCGCAAACGCCTCCCAAAGGTTTTTCTCCGTCTTTGTGCCGGAATACGGATTGTTGCTCATGTTTTTTTCTCCTTTTGTGATCTGATCGGCGGGAAGATCCCGCACGGAAAAGATATCATAAAAGACGGAATCCGTCAAGAGCTTTGCGAGAATTTTCCTCCGGAAATATTCCTGCAAAAGGGGAGATGAAATTTTTTCGAAAAAGTTCCTGAAATAAAAAGAAAAACGCTTGCTTTCTTCGGAAGAATGTGCTACTATATTCAAGCAGTTGGAAGTTTAGCTCAGCCGGGAGAGCACCTGCCTTACAAGCAGGGGGTCATAGGTTCGATCCCTATAACTTCCACCAA
>CANRGR010000052.1 GCA_947630245.1 uncultured Clostridia bacterium
AGTATAATCCGAACCAAATACTCGTAACGAGTGAGTGGTTCGGATTTACTTTTTATTTATGAGTGCCGCCTGCTACTTGCGTTTTTCCTGTTTTTATGGTATAATAATAGCGACAAACAGGAATTTACGGAGGCATTATTATGAGTAAGGTTTATGACTTTATAAAAGATTGCGAATGTTTTTATATAGCAACAATTAACAATGAATTTCCTGCTGTAAGACCGTTTGGAGCTATTATGGAAGTGGATGAAAACCTCTATATTGCTACACACGACGGCAATGAAGCGCACAAGCAGCTACGCACCAACGGACATATACAAATTATAGCAAAAAAGAGAGATACAAGAGAATGGTTGCGTATTACGGGTTTTGCGGAAGAATGCAACGATATAGAATTAAAAAGACGATTTATGGAAGAATGCCCCGTTCTTATAAAGCACTACAGTAAGGCAACTTCAAAACATTACTTGCTGTTTAAGATAACTGCAAGCAAAGTTGAATTTAAGTAAATTTCAATTTAGTCGCACGGGCGACGAGCATCTATACCATAGGTATAGCACACTATACTTATTGCGCTTCGCTTCATAAGTTTCGTGTATCCTGCGGGGCTATTTAGTCCACGCAAGGAGTTCGACCTTTTTTCAGACGGTACACCACAATATACAGCGTCTATCGTATCCGATGGACACTATTTTTTTGCCGTTTTTTCCTCAATTTGGCGCCAAAAACGGGTCAAAAAGCAACTTTTGGAGACTGAATGTTATATCCGCTCCGGCGCAAGCGGATCTCATAGACGCCGTTTGTTTTTTTCCGCCCTTTTACCCATACCGCCTCGGACAGAATTTTGTGGATCAATACAGAATCAATATTCATTTTCCGAATCTCCTTTTCAAAGTTGAGTTTCGGAATCGCTTTACTTCCTCCCTTCGCTTTTCACCTCCTCGGACGTATTTCTCTGCGGAAACGAAAGGACTTTGAACTCATCCCTTCGCGCGAGATAGCTCTCTTCTCTTCCCTGCGCAAAGGAGAAATGCACAGGATATTAAAAAAGATATATATAACTTTTTTCTATCTTCAAGCGAGCGAATGAAGCATGGGGAGGAAGAATAAAAAAATTCCCCGAAAGATCGGGGAATCAGACAGATTGAAAATTCAGTTTTCGCCGTAATGCGTCCACATGCGAAGAATTATGACGCGCTTTGTGTCCTCTTCTACGCGGTAGACAAGGCGATGTTGCGGGTTGATCCTGCGGGAATATGCGCCCGCCAGATCCCCGACAAGTTTTTCAAAGGGCGGTTGGAAGGGGTCGGACTCCAAAGTCGCCATGAGCCGCCTCACCTTGTCCTGAAAATTGCTCAGAAGGATTCGTTCCGGATCCTTTTCCGCTTGGCGCGTGAGACGTATTTCGTACATCTCAAAGCTCCTTCCGCCAATCGAAAACGCGGCATTCATCCGATGGAGTTTTAAGTCCTTCTTGGATAGATTGCGCCATGCCGGGGATTCCGCAGAGGAAGCAAGTTTCTTCGAGACTGCGCAAATATTCCTCGCTGATGATCGCGGCGTTGCCGTTCTTGGTCGTGACGATGATCTTCTCATCATTGACCGCCGCGGCGTCAAGATAGCCGAAGAGATTTTTCCGTAGCGTCGTGGCGTTGGTGATAGACATATAAAACACCTCCTGCTTTATAGTATGTACATTATAACGTACATTTTCCATAAAGTCAAGCGGTTAGAAGAAAAAACATCCCCGGGCAGACCCGGGGAAGCAGACAAGAAAATTCAGTTTTCGGTGGAGCGCTCACATACGGTATCGCGGAATCTCGGACTGTCTGACCGAGCATTGTAAACCTCTGTTCATATGCTGTTATTCACTTAAAAACATAATGCTTGTAAAAAACACCAAAGAAAAATCGTAGACTCCATGTCCAATGGCCACGGATAATAACGAACAATCTTTGATAATGTATTTTGCATATCCGAATATGCAACCATATTCATATTTCCTCTAACGATTTCAAGCTTTATAATTATACCATAAAATCGCTCCGCAAGTCAACGCGAGGGGGGCGCCGAAGGCGGTGGGGGTGAAGGTGTGAAAATATTACAGAAATTATTCACAAATTTTGAAAGTACAAAACCAAAATAAAAAATTCGATAAAGGGGAGCTCATATGCTTGACAAACGGGGGGAGGTATATGATAACATTATTCATAATATCTGTATGTTTTTGCGTTTGCCCGGCATTATACTGCATACCGTCACTCTTATGCAAAAATAAACGGAAATTCATTCAAGGAGAAGGGTTATGGCAAAATCGGTAAGGAAACTGCTCATCGGCATCTTCGCGGCGATGTTCATGCTCGCAGTCGGCTTGTTTGCGGCTTCCTGCGGTCCGAAAACCGTTACCCTGACTTTTGTTCAGGGAAACGGCAACGAGAACGAGACGTTAGACGCGATAGCAGACGAAGAGATCGAGAATTGGGTGAACGATCCCACGCGGACGCACTATACCTTCCTCGGTTGGGGACTTGAAGAGGAGGGCGACGATGTCGCAGTCGCAAAAGGAGCCAAGCCCGAGAAGGCACCCGACCGGGACACGACCTACTACGCGAGATGGCAGGAGAACGCAAAAGTCACCCTGACTCTTACATACGGCGTGGACGACGGAACGACAACGCAACAGATCCGGAACGCCTATGTCGGCGATCCGCTCACGGACTATACGTCGGACGTGAACCCCGACGTTGTCGGGCTCACCTTCGACGGCTGGTATGACGGTGCGGAGAAAGTAGATACCGTCCCTGCGACTGCTACGCTCACGGCGCGCTATAAGATCGGGCTCACGCTCAACGTGTACGCGCAAGGCAAAGACGGGGAATATCCCGAGCAGCCCACCGCGCAGACGGCAAATCCTTTCTACGAGGATGACGTCCGCATCAAGGACATTCTCGACTACGACGCAGATCACTTCGAGGTGGATACCGAGCGAAGCGACGACTTCGCGCTCAGTGCGAGCGGAACGCACGAGTTTGATATTTACATCGCGCGCCTGCATGCGTATATTTATTTCTATGTCAACGATGCAGGACGCACGGAGACCGCATTGCCCGCTTCCGTTCTGTGGGAAGGCACCTATACCGTCCCCGACGGCGAAGAGCTGTTCGGCAAAAACGTAGATTACCGCTTTGCCGGCTGGGCGACGGAAGAGGGCGGAGAGGCTACCCTGGATCAGGGAGACCAAATCACCGCCGACGATCTTGATTCCAGCTTGTATGCGTGCTGGGAGCACGCCAACGTGAATCAAGCCGGCGGAGACGACAAGATCTTTGTCTCCTCGACCGAAGAGAATACCGTCTATCTCCGCCGCGAGGGTCTCGAAGAGCAGAGGGGAACCTACAATCCCGAGACGGGCGCGTTTTCCTTTGAGATCAGCGAAGCCTTTACGCTTCAAGGCACTCTTGACGCCGAAAACAAGACGTTCCACTATAAAAAGGACGCGAAAACCTATTATCTCTATGATACCGTCACCCAATCTGTGGACCAAGAGCAGTTCATTGAGTTTGCTTCGGACGGCGCGTTGAACGTCGTCGTCAAAGAGGGCGCTTTCCGCAAGGTCGTCCCCGTTTACGAAGAAGAACAAATCGTCGACTTCGAGGAGATCGAGCTTGAAGCGGGCACCTATACCGCCGTTCCCTACTTCTACGACGATGATCTCGGCGAATACGTCTTTATCGTGGACGAAGAGGAGTGGGCATTCACTCCCGGCTGGGCAAGAGAGGAGCAGGCAACCACGCCCGATCTCGCATATTACGACGTATTCTTTGCGCGCGGCATCGAGGCGGGCTATTACAGCGACCTCGATGAATTTGGTTTTCTCGTCGGGGACATGATCGTACTCTCGGGATATGGGGTCGCCTACCTTATCCTCGACGGATCGAGCACGCAGTATGCGCTGGATTACAGTCTCGAAGAGGATCCCATCCTCGGGATGATTGTCGTGCTCGATTCTTACGATGTGTTGGGATATGAATATTCCTTCCTCGTTTACGGACCCGACGGCGTGATGACAGACGGCATGCTCCACAAGAGCATTGCGGTGTACGACGCGACGGCGGCGGGCGCTTACACGCATGAGACGTTTGACGAGGTCGAATACGACTATGTTATCGACTACGAACTCACACTCACGGGCTACGGCAACATTGCGCTCCTCACAGACAAAACGAAAAACGAGGCGGCGCCTTCGATCGTCTACTATCTGGTGACGGATACCTACGATCTCGCTTATATGGTGGAAGAGGGCTATTACTATTCCGTCATCGCATACAGTGTTTCGATTGTAGAACTGTATGTCGTGAACGAGGGAACGGATCTTACCTATTATAGGACCATCTACACGTTCTCTTCTTACGATTCATATTATGGCGAATGGGACGAATCCTTCGAATGGCTCGGCGACGACGCCGTGGGCATGAGATACGCCGATTTCACGCTTGATAACCGCAGTTTCGGCTATATCATCCTCAATGCGACCGAAGAAGGCGACATGATCTGGTTCGATTACGAAGGGTATGTCAACTATGGGACCTATACCGTTGACGAAACGACCAAAGTCTACACATATACGGATACCTATTCCAACAGCCTGGAGTTTAAGTTCTATGAGATCGGCAGCCAGACGACGGGCTATACCTATTTCGCCTTCAACGTCGATACGCATCCGCTCTACGGCACATATAAAGGGGCGGCGGGCGACTATCTTTTGATCGACTTTACGGGCGAAGCCATCTACATAGACCAATACGGCGCGGAGCACGAGGGCGGCTATCTCGACTTTTCCGAGGACGACGACAATCTTGTCTATTATTTCGTCTGCTCCGACGATGACTGCTCTGTCCAGTTCGACTTTACGGTAAACGGCGATACCTTCGTGCTCCCCGAGTTCGAAACGGCGGCGGAGGAATACTTCTATTACGATGCAAGCGCGAGCGCTTACTCCACGAAATACAAGCTCTCCGTCAAGGAGGACGGCACTGCGGAGGTCAGCTACAAGGCGAGCGGGAGCGAAGAGTTCACCGTAGTCGTGCGCGGGACCGTCGCTTTGGCGGATCCTCTCAACGGGCATTACAGTTTCACCGTCACAAAGGTCGCCGACCAAGAGTTGGCGCAATCTCTCGGCGTCTCGCAGGGCTTCCTCTACATCACAGCTTATGCCGATGTAACCGAAGGACGCGTCTACTTGTTCCTGAAGAGCGACGGGCTTGAAGGGTCCTATGAAGTAGACGGAATGCAACTCACCCTCGACGGGTTCGGTATGGGCTACCTTTCCAATGGCTCCGTTACCTTTTCGGGCGTGTACGAGGTCATGGTAGACAGTACCTACTACGAGGACAATCATTCCATCGTCGTGCTCACGATCGGCACGGTCGAGTACTATTTCGACTTCTGGACGGACGGAACCGTTACGGCGCGCGGCGGCGAAGGATACAAGATGTATCAACTCACCGACGGCACCTACCTGTATAACTACTATCTCCTTCTCGACGGCAACGGTCACGCGGACATCATCTACTACTATACGGACGGCAACGGCTATACGCTGTACTATCTGGCGGAAGTCACCTCCTCCTACGAGATGACGGGCGGCGGATACGGCACCGCGGAGATCGAGTATACCACCTTTGTCAAGGACGACTATTTCAGCCAAGAAGAGGCAGACATGCTCAACGCGCTCATCGCTCAGCTTCCTTCCTTTGGTCTCGATGAGAGCTTCGGCTTTGTGCTTGTCACGCTGGGGAGTTACGAATGCTTCCTCGTGTACGACGAGCAATTCGACGACTTGTTTGTGATGACCGACGGCTCCGTCCTCGTCACCAACGGCTACTTCGAAGCAACCTTCGTCGATTGCTACGGCGAAGCTTATACGGGGCAGTACACCGTCGAGATCTATACGGACGACGATGAACCGCTCTACACGGCCGTCCGCTTCTCGGGTGATTACAACGACGATTTCACGCTCGTGAAGGACGCCGAGGGCGTATGGCGCAATGTGGGTAACGAGTTCGGCTTGTACGAATACGGCAGCACACTTCTGCTCTTCCTCGACGGCATGGGCGGCGCGCAGCTCATCACGGCACAGGGCGCCGCAGAGGGGACCTACATCTACGACGGGAACTTGCAGAGGGTCGAGGCGACCTTCGCGGGCGACGGCGTAGGGGACGTGACCTACGGGTTCGAGCTTGATCTCACCTACATGACGTTCACGATCAAAGACGATGACCTTGCGGGCGAGTTCCATAACGCAAGCGAACAGAACGACAAGCTGTACGGCAACGGATTCGGAGCCTTCCTCCGCGTAGACGAGAACGGCGAACGCACCTATTTGGAAGTGTTCGATTACGACGGCGACCTCTATACGTTGGTTGACGGCTACGGCGACGAGATCGTCGTGCGCCTCGACCTCGAGGAGCGCACCTTCTCTCTCAGCGACCCGAGCCTTGTTGTGACCGTCACCACCATGTGGGATATCCTCACGGGTAAAACGGAACAAAAGACGGTCTCGGTAGACGGCTTCGGCGTAGTCACCATCGACGGTATCCCTTCGGGCACTCTCACAGGTATCGATCAGAAGGAATCAACCGCCAGCTATACGGTGTACACCACGACGGAGAGCAAATTCGCGACGTTCCTGCTCAACGGTAACGGCGTAAACTATGCTACGGTTTGGGCGCCCTACAACGAGACCTATGCTGTCACACTGACCGAGGCGGAGGGCACGAAGACCATCGTGCTCGACGGCATGGCGGCGGCGAAGTTCCCGGGCGATACCTATCTCCGCAACATGTTCTATGTGCAGGGGAACGAACTGACGACGGATAACTTCTATCACTCCGATAACGACGTCAAGCACTTCACCGTCGATTGGGAGAAGAAGACGTATACCGAGGGCGGCGTGGTTGAAGACGACGACTTCGTCATCGAAAACGGCGTGCTCACGGCGTACAAGGGCACTGCGACGGTCATCAAAATCCCGGATGGCGTCACTGAGATCGGCGAAGGCGTGTTCAAGGAATCAAAGCCGGGGAAGATCACTTCCGTTGACCTTAACGGCGTTACGAAGATCGGGAAAGATGCCTTCCGTATTATAGAAAGCAACATACCGAGTGAAGTGAACTTTACCGTGACGGGACTCGAAAACGTCACCGAAATCGGCGAGACGGCTTTCAGAGGTCGCGGTCTCGCGAAGCTGACGCTCACTTCCATTGTGACGATCGGCGAAAAGGCGTTCTTTGCAGACAAAACGATCTCCGAAATTACGATCGGCGAGAACTGCAAGACGATCGGCGACGGGGCGTTTACGGGTTGCGGGTTGGCATCTAACATGGTCGTGTACCACTTCCTCGGGACGAATATTCCCACACTTGGAAGTGCTACCGCGCTCGGTGTAGCGAACGGCATAACCGCGATCTACTTCAAACATGAGTCGGCATTGACTCTTGCAAAAGAGCAGTGGACGACCTATACGGCCAAATGCCAGCTCGAACAGGCTTAAAAAAAGAATAAGCCACAAGGTCTCCCCCTCGCGTCGCGAAGGGGAGACTCGTTCTTTCGCCCCGGGGGATACACTCGGCTCTTTGATCTCGGTATGACAACGGGGTTCTGCCTCTCATTCCGACCGAGGTGTTTGCGCCGTCTCGAATGTGAAGAATCCCGAAGTACGAAGTCCGCCATCGCCCAAAGGGATTCTGCCGATTGAAGGTGTCGATTGCGGCAATTCTGCGGGGGATGATTTCAAAAACGCAAGATAGGGGAGCTTCATGAAATATTCAAAACTGATCTCGGCGGCGATTCTGGTGGTGATTTCCGCATCCCAATTCTTCATATACGGATTTCTGGACTTTATGATCGTCTGGTTCTTCTACTGCCTTTTTTATTTTGCCGCCTGCATCTATCAAAAATTTCATGCGTCGTCTTTGCCGTCGCAAATTTTTACGTTGATTTACGTTCTCCTGCCCCTGACGGCTTTGATCATATACGCCGTCAAGAACGGGTTTCCACAGCTGACTCGGACATTTTACATTGTCTTTCTGACCGCGCTTGCGCTTGCTCTTTTGTTGGAGATCATCTTTCTCTGTCTCGTGGTCAAGGAAAGGTCAAACGGGAAAAGGCGCAAATAAAAGATTCTTTGCGTGCCGCGGCGGTCTCCCTGCGCCCCGACGGGTTCGCGCAAACCTTCAAAGAGGGAATCGAAACGGCTTCCACAACCGCTTGACGGAAACGGCAAAAGCGGATATAATGGGATTGCCATGACGATCGGGGGACGCCGCGCGTGCGGGAATTCCCGGAAGGAGGGAATCGTGATAGAACAGAGGACGCTCTTTGAGAAAGAGGATTCGGAGCCGCTGGCGGCGCGTCTGCGGCCGCGGACGCTTGACGAATTTTGCGGGCAAAAACATCTTTTGGGCGAGGGGAAGGTTCTGCGCAGACTGATCGAGAGCGACAGGGTTGGATCCATGATCTTCTGGGGTCCGCCCGGGGTGGGCAAAACCACGCTCGCGCGCATCATTGCCAATCGCACGAAGGCGAATTTCATTGACTTTTCCGCCGTCACGAGCGGGATCAAAGAGATCAAGCAGGTGATGGAGCAGGCGGAGAAGAACCGCCGCTTCGGCGACAAGACGATTCTTTTCGTCGACGAGATCCATCGCTTCAACAAGGCGCAGCAGGACGCATTCTTGCCGTTCGTGGAGAAGGGAAGCATCATTCTTATCGGCGCGACGACGGAGAATCCCTCCTTCGAAGTCAACGGCGCGCTTCTCTCCCGCTGTAAGGTGTTCGTCTTGCAGGCGCTGAAAACGGAGGAGCTTGCAGAGCTCCTGCGCCGCGCGGTCAAGGATGAACGGGGATTCGGCAAGCAGGACGTGGAGATCTCGGACGAGCTGTTGGAGATGATCGCAAACTTTGCGAACGGCGACGCCCGCAGTGCGCTATCCACGCTCGAAATGGCGGTTCTGAACGGCGAACTCGACGGCGATCGGACGGTCGTCACGCGGGAGACGGTGGAGCAGTGTACATCGCGCAAATCGCTGTTGTACGATAAGACGGGCGAGGAACACTACAATCTCATCTCCGCGCTTCATAAGTCGATGCGCAATTCCGATCCGGACGCCGCGGTGTATTGGCTTGCTCGCATGTTGGAGGCGGGGGAGGATCCGATCTATATCGCAAGGCGCGTCACGCGGTTTGCGAGCGAGGACGTCGGTCTCGCCGACCCGCGCGCGCTTGAAATCGCCGTCGCCGCCTATCAGGCGTGTCACCTGATCGGAATGCCCGAATGCACCGTTCATTTGACGGAGGCAGTCGTCTATCTCTCGATGGCGCCGAAGTCCAACGCCCTGTACGTCGCCTACGGCATGGCGAAGAAGGACGCGCTCTCCATGCTCTCCGAGCCCGTTCCGCTCGTCATCCGCAACGCGCCGACCCGCCTCATGAAGGAACTCGACTACGGGAAGGGGTACCAATATGCGCATGACGCCGAGGACAAGCTGACCAACATGCAGTGCTTGCCCGACAGCCTTCTCGGAAAAGAGTATTACTTTCCAACCGAGGAGGGCGTGGAAAGCCGATACAAGGAACGGCTTCAAGCGATCAAGGAATGGAAAAAACAGCATTGAACATCGCGGGCATCGCGCGGAATGAAATTTCTCCGCCCGATGCCCGTATTCTTCTTGACATTTTTTCGGAGATATTGTATAACAATAAATAATCATGTTACAATAATTGCATAAACGGGCGTTTTTGTGAATAAAATGCAAGGATCGGACAAAAATGTTCATTTTCTGTGATTATCGGAACAAATCAGGAAGGAGAATAGTCATGAAGAAAATCAGCAGGGCATTGATTACGGTTTTCGGCGTGATTCTTCTCGTCTGCATGGGGCTCTTTGCCGCGTGCGGAACGGAGAAGTACTCTGTCACGACGGAATTCGAAGCCTCGCAGGGCACCGTGTCGATCTCTCCCGCGTCCGACGACGGAACGTACGAAAAGGGCACCGAACTCACCGTCACGGTGACGCCCAACACGGGATACGAGCTCGACGCATTCACCGTAAACGGAGAGGCGAAGGAACTCAGCGGCGGAACGTACCGCTTTTCCGTTGAGAAGGATACCGCTGTCAAGGCGACGTTCAAGGCAACGCAGGTGGAAGCGGTCAAGTATCATGTGACGGTCGGCGAACTGTCGCACGGCTCGATCAGGCTCGATCCCGCCGCGGCAGACGGTCTTTACGAGGAAAATACGCAGGTCAAAATCAAGGTGATGCCGGAAGAAAACTACTTGATCGACGGCTTCACCGTGGACGGCGAGGACAAGACGGCGGAGCTCGTCGGCGGGGAATATACGTTCACCGTGACGAAGGACACCGTGCTTGCCGCGACCTTCAAGGCGACCTATTCCGTCTCGTTCGAGACGCCCGAACACGGCGCGATCCAACTCGAACCCTCGGGCGAAAATGTGAGATATCCCGAGGGCAGCCAGGTGAAAGTGACCCTCGTCCCCGAGGAGACGTACATCATCTCGACCTTCACCGTGAACGGTGAGGACAAGACGGCGGAGCTCGTCGGCGGAGAGTACACGCTCACCGTGACGAAGGACACCGTGCTTGCCGCAACCTTCAAGGCGACCTATTCCGTTTCGTTCGAGACGCCCGAACACGGCGCGATCCAACTCGATCCCGCGGGCGAAAACGGGAGATATCCCGAGGGCAGCGAGGTGAAAGTGACTCTCGTTCCCGAGGAGACGTACATCATCTCGACCTTCACCGTGGACGGCGAGGACAAGACGGCGGAGCTCGTCGGAGGGGAGTACACGCTCACCGTGACGAAGGATACCGTGCTTGCCGCAACCTTCAAGGCGACGTATTCCATTACGGTGGAGATCGAACCCGCGGACAAGGCGCAGTACACGCTATCCCCCGCGGAGGGACCCTATGCGGAAGGGGACGATGTTCTCTTCACGCTGACCCCCGCAGAGGAGTATGAGCCGGAGTCTTTGACCGTCAACGGTGAAGCCGCCGAATGGGACGGCGAAGAGGGTTTTGTCAAGACCTTGACAATGACGGAGAACATTCAGATTCATGTTTCCATGAAGGAGATTCCTGGGCTGTTTGCGGCGGATCTCATCGGTGAATGGTATGCCGTCAAGGCGAACAGCAGTAATTTGGGCATTGCCGAAGCGGCAACTCTCTCCATCGCCAAGAATGAGGCGACGGTAGACGGCAGCGCGGCAACGGTCGAAGTCGTGGAGGGCGGCTATACCCTCACCGTCGGCGAGACGGTCTATACCTTGAAGACGATCTACGGCGGCGTGCTTGTCTCCCTCACGGCGGCGGACACGCAGTATCTCATCAAGAGCGCTGAGATCGTTCCCGTTGTTCTTCCCGAGACGTTGCAGGGAGATTGGGCATACGGAAGCGAGAGCGATCCCAAAATCGTCGAAATCAAAAACGACGGCACGATCTCTCTTCCCTTCCTCGGCAATACGACGGGTACCGTCATTCATCATGACACCGCCGCGAAGAAGTTCGTCGTTCTCAACGCATACTACGGAACCCTCACCCAGCTTGTTGCGACCTATGAAGAGGGAAAATCGCTGACGTTTGTCTACAATTCGAGAAACGGCGACTCGACGCAGGAATGCACTCCCGCGCCCGCCACACTGAAACTTACGCTGGACGGCGGCGAAGTCGACGGCGGAGAGCTCACGGACTTCTATTGTGAAGGATTCGAGGCGTTTACAAAGAACGAGGACGGCACATATTCCTTCCCCGTCAACGCCGAAGTCAGCTTCAAGATCAAAGCTTCCGACGGATATACCGTTCATGAAGTCAAGTCGAGCACCGTGTCCTATCCCGGCACAATCACTCCCAACGACCGCGGCTATTATGTCATTACAACGACCTACAAAGCCGTTACGATCACGGTGACGTTCTGGAAGAATTCCATCTTCCCCGAGGAATATATCGGCGACTGGTGCAGAATCACGCATGGATCCACTTCGACGTCGAGCATGGCGACCGTCACGATCCGCTATAACAACGGGCGCGATTCGATCGAGTACGACGACGGCTCTTATTCGTCCGCATCGGATCTCACCGGCAACGCGACGGACGGCTATACCTTCAAGCAGGGAAGCTATTCGAGCAAGACGACCTATCGGGTCATCCTCAGGGACGGACTTCTGATCCTCTGCAATGCCGATAAGAATACCGTGCTCAATGTCCTTGCGAAGAAGGGGAGCACGCTCACGGGCGTCACGCTCTCCGCCGAGCTCGGGCTGTATAATACTTCCTGGTCGTCCGACGGCGGATCCCTTCTCACGATCTCCGCAACGGGCGAAATCGCCGCGGACGTCGCGTCGGATATCACGACGACCTATCCGCAGGGGAATGTCACCGTTCTTTCGAACAATCCCGCGGGAAAATCGTTCACGGCTTATATGGACGTCCATTACGGCAGGTACTATACGTTTGTCTATGACGCTGCCGCTTCGACGCTCACCCTCACCGACGAATGCGGCGGGAAAGTCGTGTTCCGTCCCACGCCCAAGACCTATACGGTCGAGGTGAAACTGAGCAACGCCGACGGCGCAACCGCAGCGCTCAGCGATCCCAAGTACAAGGCGGGATATACGGAAGGGGAAAGCGTGACGCTCACGTTGAAGCTCAACGTCGGATTCTCGGTGGAATCGGTCAAGATCGGCGAGACTGTGCTCCAAGCGAAGGAGGACGGAACATATACCTTCGAGATCTCCGGAGACACGACGGTGACGGTTACGCTCGGAACGTATGAGACCGTCACGGTGACATATACCCGCACGGGCGGGAGCTATCCCACAACTTATCTGGATACGTTGGACGGCAGCGTTTTCTCCGGAAGCGGAAACAGCGGGAGCGAATATGTCTTTAAGAAGGGCGCCGAGGCGACGTTCCGGTTCATGCACAGTACGAGCAACCGTGTGGTGTCGGTCATCCTGCGGGACGAGAGCGGAACCGAGCGCACGCTCACCGTTTCGGAAGGTCCTAACAGTTCGTACGACTACTACAACTTCACGGCGGATAAGAATTATACTCTGACTGTAACGGTCGTCCAGACTTATCAGGTCACGATCAATTCCGTCACCAACGGAACCGTGACGATTGCAGAAGGGAGCAACGTCTACAAGAGCGGCAACAACTATATTGTCGATAAAGACACGGACATCACCATTCATGTCGAGCCGCAGGAAGGATATCAAATTTCTTCCGTGAAGGCGGGAACTTACCCCTCCAACGCAAAGGATATTCCCGGCGAAAACGGGACGTACACCTATACCGTGACGGCGAAGGTGACGATCTATGTCGTATTTATCGAAGTCGAAACCGTAGGGGGCGCGGAAACTCCGATTGCCGCACCGACCGCGGAGATTGCCATCCTCGGCTACGGGAAAGAACTTCCCTGCGCGCCCGTCGCAGACGCGCCCCGCCATTGACGCTCCGTAAAGCGAAAACCTAACGAAATCCCCGCATTGAGCGGGGATTTCGTTGTCGTTGGAGCTTTAGCGGAAATAAACCCCCAGTTATACTGGGGGAAGTAAAAATACTTTAGTAAATAAAAACCTCGTGAT
>CANRGR010000053.1 GCA_947630245.1 uncultured Clostridia bacterium
AATCATCGACAAATACGGCGCGGATTCGCTGCGGCTCTCCCTTTTGACGGGCGTCGCGCCGGGCAACGATACCCGCTTTACCGACACAAAGGTGGAGTGGGCGCGCAACTTTATCAATAAGGTATGGAACGCCTCCCGCTTCGTGCTGATGAATGCGAAGGGCGTCAAGGTGCCGCCGCTGGGCGAAATCAAATTGCAGCCCGCGGACCGCTGGATCATCTCCCGCCTCATGTCGACCATCCGCGAGGCGACCGTCTCCATGCAGAAATACGATCTCGGCATCGCGGCGGACAAGCTGACCGACTTCATGTGGAGCGACTTCTGCGATTGGTACATCGAGCTGAGCAAGTCCGCCCTCTACGGAGAGGACGAGGAGCGCAAGCGGGGCGTTGTCGGCGTGCTTCTGTATGTGCTCGAAAACGCTTTGAGACTGCTCCATCCCTTCATTCCGTTCGTCACGGAGGAGATCTACGGCTATCTTCCCACGACGAAGGGGAGAATCATCACGGCGGACTATCCCCGCTACGACACGAAGCTGAGCTACCGCAAGGAGGCGAAGGCGTTCGAGGGCGTCATCGAACTCATCAAGACGGTGCGCGCGATGAAGGTTGCGGTGAACTGCCCGCCCGCGAAGAAGGTGCGGCTCTTCCTTGTGACCGAATCGAAACGGCTTGTGAGCGTCAACAAGAACAGCATTCTGCGGCTTGCGGGCGCGAGCGAGATCGAATTTGTCTCCGAGGGCGCGGAGGCGGGCGAAAAGACGGTTTCGCAGGTCTGCGAGATCGGGCATGTTTTCGTGCCGCTCGGCGAACTTGTCGATCTCAATGAGGAGCGCAAGCGGCTCGAAAAGGAGCTCGAACGCGTGATGGGCGAAATCGCGCGCGCGGGCGGAAAGCTTGCGAACAACAATTTCATCGCGAAAGCGCCCAAGAAAGTGGTGGACGACGAGCGCGCCAAGCTCGACAAGTATCTCGACATGAAGGCGAAGATCGAAAAACAGCTCGCGGAGCTGTGAGAAGGCGCCGCGCGCGGAGAGCCGAAAGCGCAGCTGAGAATTTTGAAGAACGGAAACTCCGGGAGACAGTGCGGACTTTCCGTTCTTTTTTTTCTCAGGTTCTTGACAAAACAGGGAAAGTCTGTTATGATTGAGGCAAACTTGGGGGTCTCCACGCGGCTCCCGTCATTTCAGGGGCAAAATTTATGAAGGACTTTATCGTCTGCGACGAAGATTCGCTCGCGAAGTTGCTTTCGCGCGTGCGTTCGGCGCAGGAGAAGTATGCAACATTTTCGCAGGAGCAGGTGGATGAGATCTTTTACCGCGCCGCGCTCGCCGCGAACAAGGCGCGGATCCCGCTCGCGAAGCTCGCCGTCGAAGAGACGGGCATGGGCGTCGTCGAGGATAAGGTGATCAAGAACCATTACGCCTCCGAATATATCTACAACGCCTACAAGAACGAAAAGACTTGCGGCGTCATCGAACGGGACGAGGGCGCGGGGTACACGAGAATCGCGGAGCCCGTCGGCGTGCTCGCGGCGATCATTCCCACGACCAATCCCACATCCACCGCGATTTTCAAGTGTCTCCTCTGCTTAAAGACGAGAAACGCGCTCATCATCTCCCCGCATCCGCGCGCAAAGCGCAGTACGATCGAGGCGGCGCGGATCGTGCTCGAAGCGGCGGTGCAGGCGGGCGCGCCCGAGGACATCATCGGCTGGATCGACCAACCCACGGTTCCGCTCTCCGGCATGATCATGCGCGAGGCGGACATGATCCTCGCGACGGGGGGACCGGGCATGGTGAAGGCGGCATATTCCTCCGGGAAGCCCGCAATCGGCGTGGGCGCGGGCAATACGCCCGCCGTCGTCGACTCCACGGCGGATCTCCGGCTCGCCGCCTCCTCGATTCTGCATTCCAAGACCTTCGACAACGGCATGATCTGCGCCTCCGAGCAATCGGTGATCGTCCTTTCCGACGTCTATGACGAAATGAAGGCGGAGATGGCGCGCCGCGGGGCGTACTTCCTCACGCCGCAGGAGACGGAACAGGTCAGAAAGACCATCATCATCAACGGCGCGCTCAATTCGCGGATCGTGGGTCAGCCCGCCGCGGAGATCGCGCGGCTTTCCGGGTTCGAAGCGCCCGCGGGCACGCGCGTGCTCGTCGGAGAAGTGGAGTCCGTCGACCTTTCGGAGGAATTTGCGCACGAAAAACTTTCGCCCGTTCTGGCGATGTACCGTGCGGACAGCTTCGAGGACGCCCTCTGCAAGGCGGACCGGCTCGTCCGCGACGGCGGCATCGGGCACACGTCCGCGCTCTATCTCGACGTCGGGAAGGGAGCGGAGAAAATCGCCCTCTTCCGGGAGAGAATGCGCACCTGCCGCATCGTCATCAACACGCCCTCCTCGCACGGCGGCATCGGAGATCTGTATAATTTCAGATTTGCCCCCTCGCTCACATTGGGCTGCGGCTCGTGGGGCGGAAATTCCGTCTCCGAAAACGTGGGCGTAAAACATCTTCTCAACATCAAAACCGTCGCGGAAAGGAAGGAAAATATGCTTTGGTTCAGAGCGCCCGAAAAGGTGTATTTCAAGCGCGGCTGCCTCGGGGTTGCCCTCAAAGAGCTCGGCGCGCAGGTCTATTGCAAGAAGCGGGCGTTCATCGTCACGGACGAATTTCTCTATGAGAGCGGATTCACGAAACAGATCGAGCGCATTCTCACGGCGGAGGGGATCGCCTTCGAGACGTTCTTCCGCGTCGCGCCCGACCCCACGCTCGCCTGCGCGCGGGAGGGGGTTGCGCGGATGCGCGATTTCAAACCGGACGTCATCGTCGCGGTGGGCGGCGGCTCGCCGATGGACGCGGCAAAGATCATGTGGGTGCTCTACGAGCATCCCGAGGCGGATTTTTCCGATATGGCGATGCGCTTCATGGACATCCGCAAGCGGGTGTACTCCTTCCCGCATCTCGGGGAAAAGGCGCTGTTCGTCGCAATTCCGACGACGGCGGGTACGGGCAGCGAGGTGACGCCGTTTGCCGTCATCACGGATGAAAAGACGGGCACGAAGTATCCGCTCGCCGACTACGAACTCATGCCCGACATCGCGATCGTCGACGCCGATCTCATGATGAATATCCCGAAGGGACTCACGTCCTGTTCGGGGATCGACGCAATGAGCCATGCGCTCGAAGCGATCGCCTCGGTGATGGCGACCGACTTCACGAACGGAATCGCCAAAGAGGCGATCCGCCTCATCTTCGAATATCTGCCGCGCGCGTACGAGAAGGGGGGCGAGGACGAAGTGGCGCGCGAAAAGATGGCAAACGCCGCAACGATGGCGGGCATGGCGTTTGCGAACGCCTTTCTCGGCGTCTGCCACTCGATGGCGCACAAGCTCGGCTCCTATTTCCACATCGCGCACGGGATGGCAAACGCCCTCATGCTCGAAGAGGTCATCCGCTTCAACAGCAGCGAGAATCCGCCCAAGATGGGCACCTTCCCGCAGTATGCCTATCCGCAGTGCCGCGCACGGTATGCGGACGTCGCGCGTGATCTCGGTTTGCAGGGAACAACGGATGAGGAACTTGTCGAAGCGCTTATCAAAAAATTGAACGAATTGAAGAAGGCAATCGGGCAGCCCGCGACGATCCGCGAGGCGCTCGGGGAGAAATATACGGAAGAGGAGTTTCTCGCCAAGCTCGACGAGATGTCGGAGGCGGCGTTCGACGACCAGTGCACGGGGGCCAATCCCCGCTATCCTCTGATCGCCGAGATCAAACAGATGTATCTGAATGCATATTACGGAACTGCGCAGAAATGACGTAAGGGCTCATGAATACGGAATTTCAGCTTTTCCGTCTCCCCGTTTTTCAGTGCCTGGGGAGCGGAGAGGGGCGGCGCGTCGCTTGCGGCGCGCCGCCTTTCTCGCCGAAAACGCGAAAAATCGCCGTTAGCATAGTATTATGTCAGACATAATATAGAAAAAGGACGCCATTTGGCGTCCTTTCGTCCGAAAATCGGGGTAGGATCAGAGCGGCACGACGGTCACTTTGATCTTTGCGCTCACGCCCTCCATGAAGCGGACTTCGGCGTCGTAGCTACCGAGCATCTTCACAGGCTCTTTTAAGACGATGCGCTTTTTGTCGATGTCGTATCCCATGCCGAGGAGGGAGGCGGCGATCTGCGTCGTGGTGACGGAGCCGAACGCCTTGCCGTTTTCGCCGACTTTGATGGGCACGACGACTTCCGTCCCGTTGAGTTTTGCCGCGAGTTCGCGCTGCGTTTTTTCGTTTTCCGCTTTATGAAAGGCGTCTGCGGTGCGTCTTTGATGGATTTCGTTGACGCCGCTCGCGGTCGCGATCTCGGCGTAGCCCTTTTTCAAGAGGAAGTTTTTGGCGTATCCGTCGGAGACTTCGAGGATGTCGCCCTTTTTGCCGCTGCCTTTGACGTCCGTTTTCAGAATAACTTTCATGATATGTACTCCTTTATGGTTTTATTTTACAGGGAAAGACGATTTTTGTCAATCCTCTTTTCGATATTTTTCCGAAAACCGCGCATAATGGATAGAAGGAGGTGGACAATGGAGCACAACATCAACTGCGGCGTCTCCTGCGGGGTCACGGAATGCCGCTACAACCGCGACGGAATGAATTGCGAGCTTGACAAGATCCATGTCGGCAATACCTGCGATTGCAATGCTCAGCGTTGCACTTGCTGCGACAGTTTTCAGCACAGGAACTGACGGCGCATAAAACGGAATGCCCTGCACAAGCTGTATCCGTAGCGGGAGACCGCTTTCAGATAGAGCTTTTGCGTAACGGAAGCGTTCCGTAAAAGCGCGAGGGACACCTTTCGGGGTGCCCCTCAATGTCTTTTGCGGGGAATATGCGTGCGGACGGGCTCATAGAGTAAGATGTGAAAGTTTTGCGGATTGTCTTGCATTCGCTCTTGCGTCTTCTTCCCTTTGCGCTCATCGCCGCGGTGTGCGTGGCCGCCTTTCTTCCCCCGCCCGAGGCGGAAGAGCGCCGTCCCTGCGTCGTGCGGATTTGGAGCGTGGATACTTTCGAGGGCGGAAAGGGTTCGCGCTCGGCGTTTCTGAAACGGATCGCGCGGGAGGCGGAGAAGGGCGCGGAGGGCGTGTTCTATCTCGTTTCCGATTACACGCCCGCGGGCGCGCTTGCGGCATTTGAGGAGGGGGACGCGCCCGATCTCATCTCCTTCGGGATCGGACTTCCCGTCTTTGCCGAGCGCGCGTTGCCGCTTTCTTACGCCTTTTCGGGCGGCGAACTCAACAAAGAGACGGTCGCCGTTCCCTGGTGCCGCGGCGGGTACGCGCTCTTTTGCCTCGACAACGATTTCGGGAAGGCGGGCAAGACGGCGATCTCCTGCGGCGGGAGCAATCTTCCCGCGGTTGCGGCGGCGCTCGGCGGGATTTCGGGGGAGGAACTGCCGTCGCAGGAGGCGTATACCCGCTTTTTGGGCGGAGAATACCGCTATCTTCTCGGCACCCAGCGGGATCTGTGCCGTTTCCGTGCGCGCGGGACGGAAGTCTGCGTCTCTCCGCTCGGAGAGTTTTGCGATCTGTACCAGTACATCTCCCTGCTCTCCTCCGCGCACCGGGCGGAGGCGGAGAGATTTCTCTCCGTTCTCTTGTCGGAGGAGACGGAAAAGCGGCTTGGGGAGATCGGAATGGAGGCGCCGTTCAAACCGGAGACGTTTGCCATCGCGAAGCGGACGGCGAGCGTCTTTGCCTCGGACGAGGCGCGGGCGGAGATGCGGCGGGCGGCTCTGGCGGGGGATGGAAAAACGCTGGAAAAATTTTTGAAAAACATTTGAATTTGCCTGCGGAATATGGTAAAATAGCGGAGGTGATATTCTGAACGGTTTCGCCCGCTTGCGGGAGCGGATCGGCGGGGTCCGGTTCGAAGAGGATTTTTCGTTTGCGCGCCACACGACGATCGGCTGCGGCGGGCGGGCGGCTCTGGCGGCGTATCCTTTGGACGCGGAGCGCGTCTGCGCGCTGCTTCTGTATCTGGAACGGGAAAGGATCCCGCACTGTTTGCTTGGCGCGGGCGCGAACGTTCTGCCCGCGGACGGGGATTTCGACGGCGTCGTCGTCCGGTTTTCCGCCTTGAACGAACTGCGGGCGGACGGAACGGCGATCTATGCGGGCGCGGGCGTGACGGGCGGGGCGCTCTGCCGCTTTGCGCGCGCAAAAGCGCTCGGCGGGTTTGAGCCGCTCACGGGCATTCCCCTGACCGTCGGGGGCGGAATTGCGATGAACGCGGGCGTCCGGGAAGGGCACTTTTCCGACCTTGCGGAGCGCGTCTTTGCCGTCGAAAACGGAATTTTGAGGACGTTCGGGCGGGCGGATTGCGCCTTTGCGGAGAAGGAGAGCGTGTTTCAGGGCGGACTTGCAATCGTCGGGGCGATTCTGCGCGGCGAGCGCAGACCTTCGGCGGAGATCGAAGCGCGAACGGCGCATTTCCGCGCGGCGCGCGCGCATCTTCCGCACGGGAGGAGCATGGGCTGCGTATTCGTCAATCCCGCGGGGGATTCGGCGGGGCGGCTTATCGAGCACTGCGGGCTCAAAGGCTGTGCGGTCGGCGGGGCGCGCGTGTCGGAGATCCATGCGAATTTTATTCTCAACGAGGGCGGGACGTCGCGGGACGTCTCGGAACTCATCGGGCTCGTGAAGGAGCGCGTCCGGGACAAGACGGGCATTCTCCTGCGCGAGGAGATCAGGCGGATCCCATAGTCCTACATATATATAAGAAGGAAAGCAATGGAGCTGACTGCGGATTATCATACCCACACACTTTTCTCGGACGCAAACTGCACTGTCCTGGAACAGGCGGAGAGCGCGAAGGCGATCGGGCTCAAAGAAATCGCGATCACCGATCACGGCTTTACGCACATTATTTTCGGACTCAAACGGAAGAACGCGGAGGAATACCGCCGCAAAATCGCCGAGGCGGAGCGCGCGACGGGCGTGCGGATCCTCGTCGGAATC
This sequence comes from uncultured Clostridia bacterium, assembly GCA_947630245.1. Lineage (GTDB taxonomy): Bacteria > Bacillota > Clostridia > Christensenellales > Borkfalkiaceae > Gallimonas. The sequence goes on from CANRGR010000053.1 coordinate 7,012, forward strand.
GAGGAGAATTTGCTCGGCAGAAAGGGGACAAGCGATCTTTCGGAGGAGGATCTTGATCAATTCGATCTCTTCCTCTGCGGAAACCATGTATTCAGCCATCACGAGAGCTGGCGGGATTGGTACAACGGCTGGCTCGGCTATGCCGCCTATCATTTCGGGAAGCGTCCGAAGGGACGGCTCTTTTCGGATATGACAAAAGCGTATATCGAGACGGTCAAGCGCAACCCCGTCGACATCCTCACGCACGTCAACTTTCAGTGCTATGCGGACGCGGTGGAGATCGCAAAGTGCTGCCGCGACTACGGCACTTATTTGGAAATCAGCGGGAAGAAGCCGCATTTCACGGACGAGGAACTGAGCGACGTGGCGGCGACGGGCGTCCGCTTTGTCGTCAATTCGGACGCGCATTCCCCCGACCGCATCGGCGACGTCGCCATTGCGGAGGAACAGATCGAAAGGGTCGGGATTCCGCATTCGAGGATCGACAACATCGACGGGCGGACGCCGCGGTTCCGCCTCGCGGAAGTGAAAAAGCGGAAGAAAGAGGTCCTATGAATTTTACGCAGGAGATCAAGCGCGATCTGTTGAAGCGCGCGCCCGAAAAGCGGTGCTGCCGTGCGGCGCTTGCCGAAGCGGCGATCGTCACGAGCGGAAGTTATTCCGCCTCGGGGTTCTCCTTTACGAGCGAGAGCGAGGAGAGCGCGGCGTTTCTCCTCAATCTCACCGAGGCGCTCGGCATTCGGATGACGCTCACGGGCGCGTCGTTCGATCCCAAGCAGGGCAGGGACAAGCTCACATTCTCCTGCGCGGCGGAGGGATTTTCCGTGCGCGGGACGCAGGATCTTTCGGATTGTTGCGCGCAGGCGTACCTGAAAGGAGCGTTTCTCTACGGCGGGAGCTGTACGCTGCCGCACGAGGGGACCAAGACGGGCTATCATCTCGAAGTCGTGTTCGACAGGGCGGAGGACGCGGACGACTTTCTCACCCTGCTCGACCGCTTTCAGATCATCGGGAACGTAGTGCGGCGGGGCGAAACTTCCGTCGTCTATCTCAAAAGCCGCGAGGCGATCTCCGACTTTCTTGCGGCGGTCGGCGCGGATGGCGCATTGGGGACGTTCGAAGCCGTCTCCGCGGCGCGCGAGGAGCGCAACGCAGAAAACAGGGTGAGCAACTGTTCGGCGGGGAATGCGGACCGTGCGGCGATCGCGAGCGTCGGGCAGGTCGTGGCGTTTTTGAAATTGAAGGAGAGCGGACGGCTCGACGGGCTCGCGGCTCCCCTGCGCGAGGCGGCGGAGGCGCGGCTGAACAATCCCGAAATGACGCTTTCGGAGCTCGCGGTCGAGCTCGGCGTCGGGAAAAGCTGTCTCAATCACAGATTCCGCAAATTGATGGAACTGAGCCGCGAATAATGGGAAGGTTTTCAAAACGCCGCCCTCTTGTTCTTCTTTGTCATTCCGAGTCCCGTAGGGACGAGAGAATCCCCTCATTCAAAGCGGACTGCGTACAAGGGGATACACTCGACTCCGCGCTTCGCGCTCCGCTCGGTATGACATCGGACAGACAGACATTCTCAAATTACGTCATGTTGAGCGAAGTCGAAACATCGCCTTGATCTTTAAGACCTTGTTCTTCTTTGTCATTCCGAGTCCCGTAGGAACGAGAGAATCCCCTCATTCAAAGCGGACTGCGTACGAGGGGATACACTCGACTCCGCGCTTCGCGCTCCGCTCGGTATGACATCGGACAGACAGGCATTCTCAAATTACGTCATGTTGAGCGAAGTCGAAACATCGCCTTGATTTTATAAGACCTTGTTCTTCTTTGTCATTCCGAGTCCCGTAGGGACGAGAGAATCCCCTCGTTCAAAGCGGACTGGAACAAGGGGATACACTCGACTCCGCGCTTCGCGCTCCGCTCGGTATGACATCGGACAGACAGGCATTCCAAAATACGTCATGTTGAGCGAAGCCGAAACATCGCCTTGATAAAATGAAAGCGCAAAGGAAGGTTTTCTCACGGAAAAAGATTTTGCGCAGCAAAAGATTTTTCGTGAATATATTGTTATGACTGATTTTGTTCATCTGCATCTTCACACCGAATACAGCCTTTTGGACGGGGCGGTCAAAGTGGACGAGCTCGTCGATCACTGCGTCAAAAACGGGATCGACACGATCGCGGTGACCGACCACGGCAACATGTACGCCTCTCTCTACTTTGCGGAGGAGTGCAAAAAGCGGGGGATCAAGTACATCATCGGCTGCGAATTTTATGTCGTGGACGATTACAGGGTCAAGGACAGCCAGCACGCCGACCATCTCATTCTGCTTGCCAAGAACAAGGCGGGGTACGTCAATCTCGTGCAGATGGATTCCACTGCCTTTGTGGACGGCTACTACTATCGCCCGCGCATCGACTATAAGATGCTGAAAGACCATTCCGAGGGGGTGATCTGCCTCACCGCATGCCTTGCGGGGCGGCTCTCCCGCCTGCTCATGGCGGGGGATTACGAGGGCGCGAAGAACTTTGCGCTTTCGATGAGGGAGATCTACGGGGAGGACTTCTATCTCGAAATTCAGGATCACGGAATCCCCGAACAGCGGCAGATCCTGCCGCTCATCGTGCGGCTCTCCGAGGAGACGGGCATCGGGCTCGTTGCGACGAATGACGTCCACTATCTCCGCAAAGAGGATTGGGAGATGCAGGATGTGCTCATGTGCATCCAGATGAAAAAGACGCTCGACGACCCCGCGCGCATGAAGATGGAGACGCGGGAGTTTTATCTCAAATCGGGCGACGAGATGGCGGCGCTCTTTCCCACGCTCCCGCAGGCGATCGCAAACACGCGCGTCATCGCGAATAAAGTGTCCGACACCGACACGCCCTTCAACCTCAAATCGAACGGCTCGCCCGTCTATGACAAGTCGCTCATTCCGCTCTACACGGCGGACGACGGCACGCCCTCGCCCGAATTTCTGACAAAACTGACGTGGGAAGGCTTGCCCACCCGTTATCCCGAAGTGACGGAGGAGATCAGAAAGCGCGCGGAGTACGAACTTGACGTCATCATCAAGATGGGCTTTGCCGATTACTTTCTCATCGTGTGGGACTACATCAACTGGTCCCGTCTCCACGACATTCCCGTGGGGCCGGGGCGGGGCTCGGGCGTGGGGAGCATCGTCGCCTATGCGATCGGCATCACGAACGTCGATCCCTTGCGCTACGACCTTCTGTTCGAGCGCTTTCTGAACCCGGACCGCATCTCCATGCCGGACTTCGACGTCGACTTCTGTACCGAGCGGAGAGGGGAGACGATCGAGTATGTCAGAAGGCGCTATCATCCCGAGAACGTGGCGCAGATCGTCACCTTCGGGACGCTCGCCTCCCGCGCCGTGATCAAGGACGTGGGGCGGGTCATGCGCGTGCCCTATTCCGAGACGGACCGCGTCACCAAGCTCATGGACGGCAAGAGCACGATCCGCGAACTTCTGGGGCTGAACATCGAGAAATGCCGGAAGAAGGTCGCGGAAGCCGAGGCGGCGGCGGAGGACTGCCGTCTGGAACTTTCTCGGCTTTCGGAGGGCGCGGACGGCTACGACGAGGCGAAGATGAAACTCGGCGAGCAGCTCGGCAAGCTCGACGAGAACACGAAGAAACTCAACGACCAGCTCGGCAAGCGCAACGCGGAGTTCATCGAGATCTACAATTCGGACGAGACGTTGAAGCGGGTCATCGACATGGGGCTCAGGCTCGAAGGAATGCCGCGGAACACGTCCATGCACGCGGCGGGCGTCGTCATCTGCCGCAAGAAGATCGCGGACAACGTTCCGCTCTCCCGGAACGGCGAGGACGTCACGACGCAGTTCGACATGAAGGAAGTGGAGTCCATCGGCATGCTCAAAATGGACTTCCTCGCCCTCACGACGCTCACCGACATCAAAAAGACCCTCGACTACATTTACGAGGACTACGGCAAGCGCGTCGAATTTACGCAGGCGTGCGACGATCAGGGCGCCTACCAGCTCATTGCGGAGGGAGACACCGACGCCGTGTTCCAACTCGAACAGGGCGGGATGAAGCGGTTCATGAAACAGCTCCAACCGAACTGCCTCGAAGATCTCATCGCGGGCATTTCGCTCTACCGCCCGGGTCCGATGGATTTCATTCCGGACTATCTGAAAAACAGGAGCGATCCGGATCACATCACCTATCTCACGCCTCTCCTCAAACCCATTCTCGAAAAGACGTACGGCGTCATCATCTATCAGGAGCAGGTCATGCAGATCTTCCAGAGCCTCGCGGGATATTCGCTCGGGCAGGCGGATCTCGTGCGCCGCGCGATGGCGAAAAAACATCTTTCGGAACTGATGGAGCAGAAGGACAAGTTCATCTACGGCGACATCGACAAGGTCGTCGGGAAGGACAAGGACGGGAATCCCGTCATGGGGAATATCCCGGGGTGCATCGCGAAGGGGATCCCGCCCGAGATCTCCGAACAGCTCTTCGCGCAGATGGAGAGCTTCGCGAGCTATGCGTTCAATAAGTCGCACGCGGCGGCTTACGCGGTCGTCACCTACCAGACCGCATACTTAAAGAGATATTATCCGAAGGAATTTCTCGCCGGGGTTCTCAACAACCGCATCGCCAAGATCGACGAAATCGCGAAATACGTCGTCTACATGAAGGAGAAGAACATCGCGGTCTATCCGCCCGACGTCAACAAGTCGAAGGCGTACTTCTCGGTGCAGGGAGACGGCGTACGGTTCGGGCTCTGCGCGTTGCGCGGCGTGGGAATCGGCGCGATGGAGGCGGTCATCGAGGAGCGCGAGAAGGGGGGAGCCTTCCAAGATTTTTCCGATTTCCTCATGCGCTGTACGAAGTTCGTCAACAAGCGCATGGTCGAGGCGCTCATCTTCGGCGGCGCGTTCGACGGCTTCGGCAAGCGCCGCAGCCAATACGCGGCGGTCTATGAGGATCTGATGCGCCGCATTGCGGGGATCGACAAGCAGAAGGGCGGCGCGCAGCTCTCCCTCTTCGGGGACATCATCGCCGAGGAGGCGCCCGTCGCCGAATATCCCGACATCCCGGAATGGATTCCCTCGGAGTTGCTCTCGAAGGAGAAATCGGTGCTCGGCGTGTACGTCAGCGGGCATCCCTTCCGACCCTACGCCCGCTACTTCACCGACAGCAACTTCCACTGCGGCATGCTCTCGGACTATGAAGAGGACGAGGAGACGGGGGACAGAACCTATCATCGCATCCGCAACGGGCAGCCCGTCTCAATGGGCGGGCTCGTCTCGGGGGTCAAGAAGATCAACACGAAGGCGGGCGCGACGATGGCGTTCGTCACGGTCGAGGATCTCTACGGCAGCATCGACTGCCTCGCCTTTCCGCGCGTCTATGAAAAATGCAGGTCGTTTCTGAGGGCGGACACGGTCGTCAAGGCGGTCGGCAAAATCGACATCTCGCCCGAAAAACTGCCCGTCATCATGCTCGAATCGCTCGAAGAATTTGATGTGAGCGGCAAGGAGGCGCAGGAGCCCGAAAAGAAGGAGCAAGTGCTCTGGCTGGACGCCCGCGGGCTCGGCGAGGAGGACTTTGCGGAACTGCTCGATACGATGGAGGGCTACGCGGGGCAGGTCCCCGTGAAGATTTTGCACGGCGGAAAGCGGTATGAATATTCCGTTCGGGTTTCGCGCGCCTTTCTGGCGGAACTGAGAACCTTCCTGCCGGAGGAGAGTATCAAACTTTTATAGGGGAAATTTTCAAAAACCCCTTGATTTTCGACTTATTTCTGCTATAATGGCAACAAGGGTCTTTCAGGAGGAAATGAAGATGAGGAGAATCGGATTATTAACGAGCGGCGGCGACTCGCCGGGCATGAATGCGGCGATCCGCGCGGTTGTGAGAACGGCGATCTACTTCGGCATGGAAGTCTATGGAATCGAGCGCGGCTACGCCGGGCTCATCGAGGACAGAATGATGCCGATGGAGATGCGCAGCGTCTCGGACATCGTCCAGCGCGGCGGCACGAAGCTGAGAACGGCGCGCTGCCTCGAAATGCTCACGGTGGAGGGACAGAAGAAGGCGGTTGCGACGCTCGAACGCCGCGGAATCGAAGGGCTCGTCGTCATCGGCGGGGACGGTTCCTTCCGCGGGGCGAAGTGCCTCACCGAGGATTACGGCATTCCCACGATCGGAATCCCGGGCACCATCGACAACGACCTCGAATATACCGATTACACGCTCGGATTCGATACGGCGGTCAATACCTGCAACGACGTCATCAACAAACTCCGCGACACGATGAACTCCCACGAGCGCATCTCGGTCGTCGAAGTCATGGGGCGGCATTGCGGCGACATCGCCCTCTACACGGGCATCACCTCGGGCGCGGAGATCATCGTCGTCCCCGAGATCGCCTACGACATGGACGACATCGTCATGCGCATCAACCGCTCCCGCGCCAACGGAAAGCACTCCAACATCATCGTCGTGGCGGA
>CANRGR010000054.1 GCA_947630245.1 uncultured Clostridia bacterium
GGGAATCGGACCCACGCGGCCAGCTTGGAAGGCTGGAATTCTACCATTGAACTACACCCGCATCAATCAACGCTTGTTCATTCTATCAAAGTTTTACATTCTTGTCAATTGTTTTCGCCCGTTTTTCCGAATTTTTTCCGAAATATTATTTTGCGGAATTTTTATTTCCGCTCTTCAATGGCAATACTCGGAGTTGACATTTCTCTTCGCTTGTGTTAGAATAGGGACGTCCGAAAAATCCAAAAGCGTTTTGCGGAAAAAAACCATGAAAACTTTATTCGTGACCGACCTCGACGGAACTCTGCTCACCAAAGAGCAACGGGTCTCCGCGTACAGCTGCGAACACCTCAACCGCCTCATCGGCGCAGGGCTTCTCTTTACGTTTGCCACCGCCCGCTCCGCCGAGAGCGCAAAAAATGCCACTTCCGGCTTAAACATCAAGATCCCCGTCGTTCTGTATAACGGCGGTCTTCTCTATGATTTTAATACTGACCAAACTCTTCGCGCCATTTTGCTCTCGGAAGAGGAAAAACGCTACATCCTCGACGTGCTCAATTCCTTCAACATCCATCCCTTTGCCTATTCCGCCCAAGAGGGGAAAGAAAAAGTGAAATGGATCGTCGAGCGGGAGACGGAGGGAATGCGCCGATACCTCTTCCGCCGTCGAGGCGAAAGCCGTCTTGCGCCCGTTCACTCCGAAAGAGAACTCCTGAGCGACTATGTGTTTTATTTCCACTGCATCGGGGCACGGGAACACCTCGAACTGGCGTGGAACGTCCTCAAATACGACCCGCGCTTCATCTGCATCTTCCACCAGGAAATGTATCAGAACGATTTTTGGATGGAGATCTCGCCACGTGAAGCGACGAAAGCAAACGGCGTTTCCTTCCTCAGGAACTATCTCGGTTGCGAGAAGGTCGTCTGTTTCGGAGACACCGCAAACGACTCGGATATGTTTGACGTCTGTGAAGAAAAGTATGCCGTAATGAACGCGGATCAGTGGTTGAAAGAGAAGGCGACCGGCGTCATCGGCTACTGCGAGGAGGACGGCGTTTGCAAATGGCTGATGGAAAACGGCTTTTCTTCATAAAAACATCCACACCGAGCGATACCCGAGATAAAAAGCGTAAACATTGAGTACCGCAAGCACGGGCAGCGCGATCATGAGAAGAAGATTTCCCAAACGGTAGTGCATCGCAAACATGGAGACATAGATCGCCGCGGCACCGCCCAGAAGTGCGGCGAGCAGGAGTTTTCCGTCGCCCGACGGTTCGCCCCCGGCTTCGAAGTCGTCGCGCTGCATCTTGACCAAACGGAACGAATAAAAATTGACGGCGAAAATGTACACCGTAAGCAGAATGTAGAGCAAGACCATAGCGCACATAGTATGTGCAATCGGGAAAAAGTTACAAAAGGGGGAAATATGAAGAACAAAAGAGCATATATCAGCGTCTATCATAAAGACGGGATCGTCGAATTTTGCCGCTATCTCGAAGAATACGGCTATGAACTCATCGCGACGGAGGGGACCCGAAAAGTGCTGTCAGAAGCGGGGATCAAAGTCATCTCCGCCCACGAACTCACGGGCTATCCCGAACCTCTCGGCGGAAATGTGCGCGCGGTGCACCCCGCCATCTACACGGGGATCATCGCCAACCGCTTCACGCCCGAACAGCTTGCCGAACTCGACGCAGAGGACGTTTACCCAATTGAACTCGTCATCGTCAATCTCTATCCCTTCAAAGAGGATATGGAGGCGGGCGTTCCGTTCGAAGAAGCGGCGGCACATATCGACGCGGGCGGCGTTGCCCTCCTCGACGCGGCGGCAAAAAACTTCCGCAGCACCGTTGCGGTCTGCGACCCCGGAGATTACGAACGCATCTTATGCGACCTCGCCGCCGGCGAGATCACCGAGGAAGAGCGGAAGTACTTCATGTACAAAGCATTTTCCTGCACCGCTTCTTACGACGCGCTTGTTGCGCAATATCTCTCGCATCAGCTGCAAATTTCTTTCCCGCAGAATTTCACCGTCACCTACGAAAAAGCGCAGGAGATGCGGTACGGCGAAAATCCGCATCAAAAAGCTGCGGTCTACCGCGAACCCCTCCTGAAAGAGGGCTCCTTGGCACGCGCCAAGCAACTTGCGGGTCCCGTGATGACCTACAACAATATCTACGACGCCAACGCGGCACTGGAACTCGTCAAGGAGTTCGATGAGCCCGCCGTCGTCATTTGCAAGCATCGCGTGCCGTGCGGAGCGGGAATAGGGGAGAGTGTTTACGACGCCTTTCTGCGCGCCGAAACAGCCGATCCCATGCACTGCAAGAACGGCATCATTGCCGTCAACGGCATCGTGGATACCCGCCTCGCTGTTGCCCTCAAAGACGTGAGTGCGGAAGTCATCCTCGCGGTGGGCTTCACGCCCGAGGCGATGACAGAGCTTCGCTTCCGCGACCATCTGATCCTGCTCGAAATGCCCGGTATCCGAAGCAAGGTGCAATTTTCCACTTTCGACCTGCAAAAGATCTACGGAGGATTGCTCGTGCAATCCTATGACACGCTTGCGGGTACTTCTTCCTGCTGCGTCACCAAAAAGAAACCCACCGAAAAAGAGGTGCGGGCGCTCAATTTCTGCTATAAGATCGTAAAGCACACCCGCTCGAGCGCCATTGTCATCGGTGGCGAAAATCAAACGGTCGGAATCGGCACGGGACAGATCAACCGAACGCTCGCGCTCAAATTCGCCATCGAACTTGCGGCGGAAAAGGCAAAAGGCTGCGTACTTGCCTCCGACGCAGACCTTCCCACTCTCGAGTGTATCGAGATGTGCCATGCGGCGGGCATCACCGCGATCATACAAACCGGAAACTGCTCGGAAGAATCGATCGCCCTCTGCGACAAATATAAGATCGCCGTCCTCTGTACGGGAGAACGGCACTTCAAAAATTAAGGTTATGGAATCGTTACGAGAATTGTATAAGATAGGAAAAGGTCCTTCGAGCTCCCATACGATGGGACCGGAGCGCGCCGCAAAAGATTTCGCCGCGCGCTATCCTCAGGCAGAGCGCTTCCGCGCGACGCTTTACGGCTCTCTTGCCTACACCGGCAAGGGACACCTTACCGACGCGATCGTCCTCTCCACCCTCGCTCCGAAGCCGTGCGAGGTCGTGTTCGACTATGACAGAGAGGACCTCCCGCACCCCAACACGCTCGAAATCGAGGGGTTCTGCGGAGACAAATCGATCGGAAAACAAACTTATCTATCGGTCGGCGGAGGTACGATCCAACGGCTCGGAGAGCCCGAAAGGGAAGGCGAAGAAGTCTATCCTTTCAAAAACTTCCAAGAGATCCTCGCCTATTGCAAAGCGCACGATTGTACCCTCGATCGGGTCGTCTACGATTTTGAGGGAGAAGAGATCAAAGACTTTTTGCTTGAAGTCTGGAAGACGATGCAGGCGGCGATCCGCCGCGGACTGACTACCGAGGGGACCCTGCCCGGGAAATTGCAAGTCGTTCGCAAGGCGAAGACGCTGTTCGAAACAGTGGACTCCGAAGAGACGCCGCCGCAGATGGAAAAACGGCATCTGTGCGCCTTTGCGTTTGCGACAAGCGAAGAAAACGCAAGTGGCGGGACGATTGTCACCGCGCCCACCTGCGGGGCATGCGGCGTGTTGCCTGCCGTACTCTACTACCTAAGCAGAATGCACGGCTATTCGGACAACCGTGTTGCGGCTGCGCTCGCCGTGGCGGGGCTGGTGGGGATCACCGTCAAACAAAATGCCTCCGTCAGCGGTGCGGAAGCGGGCTGTCAGGCGGAAGTGGGCACGGCAACGAGCATGGCAGCTGCCGCGGTCTGCCGTCTCTTCGACGCTCCCGCCGATGTGATCGAATATGCCGCGGAAATCGCCCTCGAACACCAGCTCGGGCTCACGTGCGACCCCATTTGCGGCTATGTGCAGATCCCCTGCATCGAGCGGAATGCCGTTGCCGCGCTGCGTGCACTCTCCAGCGCGGAGCTTGCGAAAGTTCTGCACGGCACCCGAAAGATCTCCTTCGACCTCATCGTCCATACGATGTACGAGACGGGGAAGGACCTCCACGCGCGCTACCGCGAGACGAGCGAGGGGGGGCTTGCCAAAAATTACAAAGTAAGTTGAAAAAAAGACCTGTCCCGTATTCGGACCGGTCTTTTTCTTCGGAAAACGTGTTATGCCTCTTTCGGCGTGATCTGCTCTTCGAGCGCCTTGGCGAGTTGATCGGGGCAAGAAGTATTCTGGCGGCAACGGATGCCCTTGATCAACGGGATGACCTCTTCTGCCTTTCTGCCCTCGACAAGGCGGCTGATGCCCTGCAAATTGCCGCTGCATCCGCCGATGAATTTGAGATTGTGGATCCGGTGCTCCTCATCGAGGTCGAACACGATCTGCTTGGAGCAAGTTCCTTTGGGGGAGTATGTTATCATAATTTACCTCTCAGTCAACGAGCGTCTCGTAGAGAACACTGTACACTTCCGAAGCCTTGTCTTCCCATTTTTTGTAGATATAGCTGGCTGTCTTCTTGTCCGGAACGACAAATTTGAGTTCCAGCATGGGTTGCATGGGGGCAAGGATCTTCAAAAAAACGGTGTACGTGCCATCCGCATTCAAATAATAGTCGGACTTGCAGTCCTGACGGGTACGGAACTTGGCGCTGTTGTTTTTGACGAATCGGGAGATCTCCTCGCGGAGGCTCCTCGGAATGTTGATATAAAAGTTGGCGAGCGTCTCTCTCCCTTCGGACGTGAGCGTGTAAAGGGGATCGTCGCTGCTGGGGATCTCGCAGATAAACCCGTCCGAAAGCAATTTGTGGATGAGCACCATGCAGTCCATATAATTGATCCAGTCGTTGGAGGACGTGCACATGTCGATCAAGGTGCGCTCGGAAAGAGGACATTCCATCTTGTCGAATACAAAGAGCAGTATTAACTTGTTGACGGAAGTTTCTCCCTTTACCAACATAGCGGGCTTATCCTTTGCTTTTTCGGCTTTACTAACACAAATTGCCGCTTAAAGTAACTTTAAGCGGCGCCTTGTTTCTCGGTTTGCTTGCACTATGCGGCGAACTTCTGAAGTTGGGCGAGAAGTTCCGCGCAGTCGTCGCTGTAAATTTCCACGGTAAGGGGTTTGCTGAGGTCGAGGCTGAAAATGCCGAGGATGGACTTGGCGTCGACAACATATTTGCCGCTCTTGAGCAGGATCTCATACTCGCATCCCTGTGTGATCGTGACGAATTCCTTTACTTTCTGAGCCATTTCGAGAGAAATTTTCAAAGATTTCATGATTGGGTTCCTCCATTCATCTTAAATTTTCTTTATTATATCGAAAAACAAGAACAAAATCAAGATATTTTCAAAAAAATTCTTTAACAATTTTCAAATTTGTGCTATAATGGCAAAAGAAGAATATAAAGTTATATAATATGCCGAAAAGGACGGAAACTCTATGCAAGACAACACCGAAAAAATGCAACGCTTTTTTACCGCCTGCGACGAGCTTATCACGGGGAAGTTTATCCTCGCCGACACAAAGATCGGCGAGCTCCTTCGCGCCATCGCCATCAGCGACGATCTGCGCGGGCTCTTTGCCGCCGTCACCAAGGGATTCGACTATCCCGCGGCGAAAGCGGCATATCTCAAACAACCCGGTCAGGGCGGCAGATATACGCGCGGCGAAGCCTATCTGCCCTCCGAGCGCAGCGACATTCTCGCCTTTGTCTTTTGCCTGCTCGTAGAGTTCGATAACGGAACGATGAAATTCAATGATTTCCTGCTCCGATACTTTTACGAGGACGGCAGCTACACGGCAAGCTATGCACTGTTTGTCGACCGCGTGATCCGTCCCTTCCGCGATATCGTGCGCGACTGCTATCCCGACCTCGAAAACGCCTCGCCGCTCCTTCGGCGCAAGCAGGAAGAAAACCGCCTCGAACGGCTTGCGGAAAAGATCACGCTCGAACGCACCCGCATCTCTTCGCTCTCTCTCAACAAAGAGGACGCGATCGCCGCGGATATGATATTGACCGAACTCTACGCGTCCGTCGGAAGAGGGGACTTAGACGAGCTCAAAGCGCTTCTGTGCGGTTATCTCTATTTCCTGCAAGTGGCGGACTGCTCCGATGATAACAGCAACGAGATCTTCCGTCTCGCAGGAGATCTGTAAGCGATGGACCTGAAAGAGAGAACGATCCGTAAAAATTACATTTACCGCGGGAAGATCGTCGCTTTGCGTTGCGACGACGCCGAACTCCCCAACGGAGCGCCCTGCAAGCGGGAGATCGTGGAACATACGGGCGGCGCATGCGTGCTCTGCGTGGAAGAGGGGAAACTCGTCCTCGTAAGACAATTCCGCTATGCGTACGGGGAAGAACTGCTCGAGATCCCGGCGGGAAAGCTCGAACCCGGCGAAGACCCCATGCTCGCCGCAAAACGGGAACTCGAAGAAGAGACGGGGCTTATCGCCGACCTCGCGCCGCTCACCGTGCTCTATCCCACACCCGGGTACTCCAACGAAAAAATATACATCTTCGAGGCGCACAATGTGCAAAAGGGGAACCGCCACCCCGATGCGGACGAATTTCTCGATGTCGTAAAACTCCCCTTCGAAGACGCGCTCTCCCTCGTCAAAACAGGTCGCATCCGCGACGCCAAAACGATCGCCGCGATCTTGCTTCGGCAAATGAAATAAGACGGCGAGACCCTCCCGCAAATGGGAGGGTCTTATTTTACGGAACCGGATTCAAAACGCCGAATTTTCAGTTGTTATTGCAGCCGCAGCCGCCGAGAATGGTGCGCAGCGTGCCGTTCCGCCACATGCAATAGATCAATGCGACGAGGATGGGCAAACCGCAGCCGGTGAACACGCTCGAATTGAAAACGTTCCCGTACGTCCCCAAGATGAGCAGGATGATGAGAATCCAAAGGCAGCTATTGCCTTGCAAACAGCTATTCATAGTTTTTCCTCCTTGAATGCGGCGGGAAGTATGTAATTTTTTCTCCACAACCGCTTCTACCTCATGCTATGTGACGACGGCAAAAATTGTTACCCGAAAAGTCGTTCATTTAGTTGCCAAGGTCATGATTTTTTGATATAATTGAAAAAGACGGTCTGCTTTGGGCGGAGAGATACGGCAACGGTTTCATCCGCCTGGGAACGTCAAATGTTTATTTTCACGGATATTCCGGTACGGAAATCCGATGGAGGGAATTGAATATGAAAAACGGCATCCGTCAGATGTTCTCCGCAAAGAACATCGCCTACTTCTCCGTCCTTATGGCGCTCATCGTGCTGTTCCAGTGTCTTGCGGGCTTCGGTCTGTTTACATTCGGCTCCACATCGCTCAGCTTCTCGCTCGTGCCCATCGTGCTCGGCGGGATCTTGCTCGGCTGGCAGGCGGGAGGACTGCTCGGACTTCTCTTCGGTTTCATCGTGCTGATGTTCGGCGTTTCGGGAACGGACGCATTCACCGCAACGCTCCTCGCCGATGTTCCCGTGATGACCGTGCTCATCTGCATTGTAAAAGGGGTCGCGGCAGGGATCGTTCCCGCGCTTTTGTACCGCCTGATCGCACCGAAGAGCACGCTTGCCGCAGTTTTCGTTGCTGCGCTCTCCGCACCCATCGTCAACACGGGGTTGTTCGTTTTGGGTTGCCTCTGTATCACAGATACGATCTCTCTTTTCCAAGCGCCGCTCGGCATGGAAGGCATGAATATATTTGTATTCATTCTCGTCGGGATCGTGACATATAATTTCTTTATCGAATTTGCCATCAACATTGTGCTCGCCCCGGCGCTGCACCGCGTCGTGCTCATTGTGGAAAAACAAATGGGCAAGAAGAAAGCACAAACTTCCCGGGAGGAAGAGGGCACGCCTGTTGCCGCGGAGAATAACACATGATCCTCTGTATCGACGTCGGAAATTCCAACATCAAATACGCTGTGTTCGATGGGGAAGAACTCAAACTCTCTTTCCGCGTAGCGACCGATCTCAAAAAGACATCGGACGAATACGGCACACAGCTGCTCGCAATGCTCGCCTTCAACGGGATCGAAGGGGGACAGCTTACGGGGTCGATCATCTCTTCTGTAGTGCCTTCCCTCGATTACACCCTTGTGCATATGCTCGATTTGTATCTGCATATCAAGCCCTTACAGATCGGTCCCGGCATGAAAACGGGACTGAAAATGCGGGCGGACAACGCACGGGAAGTGGGAGCGGACCGCATTGTCAACAATGTCGCCGCGCTCAAAAAGTACGGCGATGGCAAACCGATCATTATCGTGGACTTCGGCACCGCCACCACCTTTAACATCCTCAACGAGGCGGGAGAGTTTATCGGCGGCGTCATCGCGCCCGGCATCAAGGGCTCGCTCGACAGCTTGGTCAACGGCACCGCAAAGTTGCCGCGCGTGGAGATCGAGGCGCCCAAAAGCGTGATCGCGACCAATACCGTCACCAATATGCAGGCGGGCATCGTCTTCGGCTTCGCCGGTTTGGTGGAATATATAGTAAAAAAAATCAAGCGCGAGCTTGCACGGGAAGACGTGCTCACCGTTGCGACGGGCGGTTTTTCCGAGACGATGGCGCACGAGACGAAGTGCATCGACGTCATCGACAAAACGCTCACGCTTTATGGATTAAAATATCTCTATGATTTGAATTTTGGGGGGGATACCAAATGAAAAAAATAGGCGTAGCAATTCTCGGGCTCGGCGTTGTGGGGGGCGGCACCTATCGCATCCTCACCGAGCACAAAGAATTCTACAAAACGACGCAGGCGCTCGACATCAACGTCGAATGCGTCCTCGAACCGAACGAAGCGCGTTGGAGAGAACTCGGCGTTCCCGAAGAGATCGTGGCTACCAACATCGCCGAAATCGCATGCGATCCGGATGTGAACATCGTGGTAGAGTGCATCGGCGGAGTCGGCACGGCGCGCGAATATGTTCTCGACGTGCTCTACGGCGGCAAAACGGTCGTCACGAGCAACAAGGAACTTGTGGCAAAGTACTATCACGAACTCGAACGAGCGGCAAAGCGGCACAGCGCCGGGCTGTATTTCGAAGCGAGTTGCGTGGGCGGCGTTCCCATCATCCGCACCTTACTCGACGGCGTGCAGTCCAACAGGATCACTTCCATGATGGGCATCATCAACGGAACGACCAACTATATTCTGACAAAGATGACCGAAGAGGGAACGTCCTATGCGGCGGCTCTGTCCGAGGCGCAGCGGCTCGGATACGCCGAAGCCGATCCCGACGCGGATGTGGAGGGATATGACGCGGCATACAAACTCTCTGTGCTCTCTTCCCTCGCATTCCATACGAAGATCCCCTACACGAAAGTCTTGCGCGAAGGCATTACCGGCGTGACCGCAGAGGACATTGCCCGCGGCAATGCGCTCGGATATCGCTTGAAGCTCCTCGCCATCGCCAAACAATCGGAAGAGGGGATAGAAGTACGCGTACATCCCGCATTCGTCAAGAAGGAACATCCGCTTGCTTCCGT
This sequence comes from uncultured Clostridia bacterium, assembly GCA_947630245.1. GTDB lineage: Bacteria > Bacillota > Clostridia > Christensenellales > Borkfalkiaceae > Gallimonas. Next base: position 9,543 of record CANRGR010000054.1, read on the forward strand.
GTCGGGGAGCTATAATGCCGTATTCCTGACCGGTGACGCGGTAGGCGATTTGATGCTCTACGGCAGAGGGGCCGGCGATCTTCCCACGGGAAGCGCGATCGTGAGCGACATTCTCTACGCCGCCTCGCGCATAGAGCCCCGCTATTCCACCTTTAAGAACAATGCAACCCCCGATAAAGACACAAAATTCATCACTGACTTCGAAAGCGCCTACTATATGCGCCTGAGCGTCAACGATAAAACGGGGGTACTCTCCAAGATCGCCGCGATTTTCGGGAAGAACAACATTTCCATTCTCGAGCTCTTGCAAACACCCGACTCGGACGGCGCGACTCTTGTCCTCGTCACGCATGAAACACATGAAGCGGCGATCAAAAACGCCGTCGCCAAATTGAATACCTCCGAGATCGCAAAAGTCGAAGCCGTGCTTCGCGTCGTATCGTAACCATGCAAAGCGGGGCAAACGCCCCGCTTCCGTTTTATGAAAAAAGCTTTTATCGTTGTCAACGCATATACCTCGTCCGAGCACGAATTGCACCAGCCGCAGCGGCTTTCCGAGGAACTCGGTGCCCTCGGCGTTGAGGCGCAGATCGTAAAAAATTCCCCTAAACTTCAAGAAGCCGTGGGGGATTTTTGCGTCTATCTCGACAAGGATAAATATTATGCTCACCTGCTCGAAAAGAAATTTCGTCTCTTCAACCGCGCAAGGGCCATTGAGATCTGCGACGATAAAATGCTCACCTATCTTGCTCTCGATGGATTCCCGCAGCCCGATACGCTGTCTTCGCTGCTTTGCTATACGCAGAGTGCGCCTCCCTCTGCCGACCTGCTCGACCGCGCCGAGGCGCTCGGCTATCCGCTGGTCGTCAAGGAGTGTTTCGGCTCTCTCGGAAAACAGGTCTACCTCATAAACAACAGAGGGGAGCTTGAGGCGCTTGCGTCCCGCTTACAAGCAAAACCGCATCTTTTTCAACGGTTTATTGCGGAGAGTGCGGGAAGAGATCTGCGCGTGATCGTAGTGGGCGGGAAAGCAGTCGCGGCAATGAAACGCACTTCCCAAACGGATTTCCGCTCCAATGCGGAGCTCGGCGGAAGAGGGGAAAGCGCCGTTCTCGACGAGCACGCGAAAACACTTTGCGAAGCGGTCGCCGCGCGCCTGGAACTCGACTACTGCGGGGTTGACCTTCTGTTCGGAAAGAACGGCTATCTTGTGTGCGAGGTCAATTCCAACGCATTTTTCGGAACCTTTGAAAAAGTAACAAATGTCAATGTCGCCGCCCTATATGCCCGACATATCTATCGCGAAATTTACAAAAATGACATTTAGCATAGTATTATGTCACACATAATCAAAACCACCAGTGAACTGGTGGTTTGCACAACCCCTAAAAGGGGATGATGCCGGCTGACCCGTAAACGGGCACCGAAATTTGGCATCGCATCACTATCTCCGGCGGCCGCTTCAAGCGGCTGTCTTTTTTTGCCTACTTATTCTTGCCACCCGTGAACGGGTCTATATACTCTTTCATGCTGATTTGCTCGTGCATGTTATCTTCTTCCAACTGGTTCCTGATGTACTCCTGTATCATGCGTTCATTCTTCCCTACCGTGTCTACATAATACCCTCTGCACCAAAAACTTCTCCCGCCGTATTTATATTTCAAATTTGCGTGTCGGTCAAAGATCATTAGCGTGCTTTTTCCCTTGAGAAATCCCATGAATTGTGCTATACTGATGTAAGGTGGTATGCTTACCAGCATGTGGATATGATCCGGACATGCTTCTGCTTCGATGATCTCCACTTTCTTCTCATTGCAGAGCTTCCGTATGATCTCCCCTATATCCTTCTTCAGCTGTCCGTATATCTCCTTCCTTCGATATTTCGGCGCAAACACAATGTGATACTCACATCTGTACGTCGAATGCGCTGTGTGCTTTACTTCATTCTTCATTTCGTTAAAAACCTCCTGATATTTTGATAGTGATGCGGTCGCCAAACCTTCACTCCATTATATCACGAGGTTTTTATTTACTAAAGTATTTTTACTTCCCCCAGTATAACCTGGGGGTTTATTTCCGCTAAAGCTCCAATATAGAGAAAAATCCCTCACATGAGGGATTTTTCTCTATAATAGCGCAGAAATATCCGTTTTTATCAAAACCGAACGCTCCCTGATACCCTCGGGACAAAATGCTTGCGGATTGACGCAAAGATAAACCGCGCTTGGATTTTGTTGCGTAAATCGCCAAAAAGGGTACTTGATGATTGCCGGCGTATTCCAACCGACCCCGAGTTCAAAATAGACGACGCGTGCTTTTTCGTGCTTTGCGAGAAAGCTTTGGTAGCGTTCGCAAGCACAGCGCCATCCGTCATCCTCGACAAATCGGTCGTCGCTTCGCAAATTCATCGTCATGTCCCTCCCGCAGACGGGACAGCACGGCACAAGCGCCGTTGGGATCCTCATTTCACTTTGCTCTGCCACCATACGGCGAATCAACTCTTCGTTGTCGTAAGTCAGCCTGTGGCAGGGGACCGAACATTGCAAGAGTCCATAGTCGCCCTGCGTATAAAAAAGACGATCCTTTTGAAAACTCGCCCGTTGAAAGCAATGATCGACGTTTGTCGTGATAACAAAGTAATTTTTGTTTTTCACAAGCTCGTACAATCGCTCATAAACGGACTTCGGCGGAGCTTGATATCGGTTTATGAAGATGTAGCGTGACCAATATGCCCAATACTCTTCGCGAGAAGAGTACGGGTAAAAGCCGCCTGCGTACATATCGTGAAAGCCGTATTTTGCTTCAAAATCGGCAAAATAATCGTGAAACCGCTTTCCGGAATATTCGAATCCCGCCGCTGTCGACAGCCCTGCGCCCGCACCGATCACAACTGCATCCGCATGCTCGAGTACGGTGAGTATGGTGTTGCGTTCGCGAGTCACATCAAAGGAGGGCATCCGATGCGGTATAACCTTCGAGCGAATTCGCCTTCACCTGAATGCAAATGTACTTGATTCCCTCTTTTTCCGCCGCAAAAAATTGCCGTTTGCCGGCGGGAGCGACGCGAAGCCAATCGCCTGCATTGAGTTCCACCGTCTCACCGTCGATGACGGCATGCCCTTTCCCCGCAAGCACCGCATAAATTTCCTCGTTTTGTTTGTGCGCGTGTACAAAGGGTACGCACGCACCCGCGGGAAGCTCGTTTACGCTGATCTCGGCACCCGTCAGGTGGAGAAGATCGTGAAGTTCGGTGCGCGCAGAAGCGTTGACAGTTGCTTTGTTGAAATTTTTCATAAAAAATACCTCCTTTTGATCGATCATGATTTTACAACAATTTTACGAAAATATCCCGAAGGTTACAAATTGATTACCTTGATAATTTTGCGATTTCGCTTGTCACCCACCCGAAAAGTGTGCTATACTCATGAAAGGGAGGGAATTATGCTGACAAAAGAAGAATTGCCGGATTGCCCGGTCGCAACCACGGTGCGCCTCATCGGAAACAAATGGAAAATGCTCATCATTCGCAATTTGCTCGCCGCGCCGCAACGGTTTTCGGACTTGTTGAAGAGCATTCCGATCAGCAAAAAAGTTTTAACGGACAATCTTCGTGCACTCGAAGAGGACGGTCTTGTCTATCGGGAAGCGTTTGCGGAAGCGCCGCCTCGTGTGGAATATTCTCTCTCCGAGCTCGGCAGTTCGCTCCGACCGATTTGGGAAGCCATGGAGGTTTGGGGCACACGGTATAAAAACAGTTTGTAAATGCGGTCCCGCCGCACCGACCTTGTACAATAACCCGTTAAAATACGCCGCCCCGCGCAATGTTTGCGC
>CANRGR010000055.1 GCA_947630245.1 uncultured Clostridia bacterium
CTCAGACTATCTCCATGATGGCGTCCTGCACTGATTTTTTTCTTCCACCCCCGTCTCATATGTTTGACAAACCTACACAAAAAATTTTATTTTTTCTTTCTCGTGATCAAAAGGGCGTACGCCGTCACGATTCCCACAGCAAGAACGCTCAAAATAATGATAATACTCATGCGGAGCGCGTCCGAATCGCCCCGTTCGAGCGCGCTTGCGCGCACCTGCGCGCGGTAGACCTTTCCGTCCCGCACGAGCTTTATCTCATAAAAGTCGGACTGCGTGTCATAGACGCGCACCTGCGTGCGGTCGGTGACGACGATCGTGTCCGAATCGTCCCCCTCGGCGTAGAAGGTGGTCCCTTCGGCGTTCTCTTTGAGATAGCCGAGCGTGTAGACGTCGGGTTGGGCGGCGGCGGGATCGCTCTCGGTCAGATAGGCGGTGGGAATGTATCCCCGTATGCCGTTCCATTCCGCATAGGCGAAGTCGAAACCGCGCCCGCCCAGCGTGATGCGCGCGAGCACAGTGACGTTCGCCGCACGGGGGAGACGCGCTATCGTGAGCGAATCGGCGAGACAGGGATAGTAGGAGAAGGCGACTTCGCTCGAAACATAGCGGGTTTCGGATCCCGAATCCGTCCAGCGGACGGACAGCGGCGTGCAGTCGTCCTCCAAAAAGAGCGCCGTGCGGTAGCCGTGATCCTCATAGAGCGCGACAAGGCAGAACTTGTCCTTTTCGGCGAGCAGGATTGCGGTTCCGCCCGCAACGCGCGCATGCCCGGTGCAGGCGAATGCGCCGCTCTCCTCCGTGAGCTGGTTAAGATCGGTAAAGATCCCGACCGCCGACGGGGAGACGGTCACAAAGGAGACCGTTTCGCGGTCGGGAACGGAGAACACGTCGCCGTGCACGCCCGCCGCGTCGATCGAGGAGAGGGTCGGGAATGACTTCTCGCTGCGCAGCATATAGTTTCCGTATTGCAGATACACCGCATTGTCCTCGAATCCGAGCGCAACGGAGACGGGCGAAGCGGGAACAGAGCTCTCTTTGCGGTAGAGAAATTCGTCCGCATTGAAGGAGGCGAGCGTCGAGCCGTTGCGGCAGAGCGAGGTTCCGTCCAGATAGTACAGCCCGCCCTCGTAATCGGCGCGCAGAGAGCGGAATCCCGCGGGAAGAATCCAACCGTTCGTCACGATTCTTCCCTCCGCCTCGCGGTCGAGGAACTCCGATTCCGTGAACGCGGTGACGAGGTTCTGTTGGTCGGCGACATAGAGATTGCCGTACATGTCGTTTGTGAGCGCAACGGGGGAATGGGAGCGGGTAAATTCGCGCGCGCCCGCCTCCGCGACGCCGTAGCTGTGTTCGGTGACGAAATAGCATCTGCCATAGACGCACGCCGCGCCTTTCAGTTCGCTCTCCGCCGTGTGTTGATAGTAGGGCGCCGTCTCGCCGGCATGGTAGAGGGAAAGCTCCCGCCCGCAGCAGACCGCGATCATCTCGCCGTCCGTCGCCACGGCGGAGGGGGTCGAGTTGCAGGCGAGGACGGAGTAAGTTCCCGCCTTCATGTCATAGACGCTGACGCGGCGGTTGCCGCTGTCCGCCGTCACGAGCAGATTCCCGCCGCGCACCGAATCGGTCGCCGCCGAGAGGCGGTTGGGAGAATCCGACGCCGCTCCGATCTCGTAGCCCGTGTACTCTTCGGTTTCGAGGGAGATCTCGCGCACGGTCGCGCCCTTCACGCAGTAGAGCATGTTGCGGAAGGATGTGAGGGCGGTGAAATTTTCCCCCTCGAACACCACTTCGCTGTTGCCGTTCGCGTCCGTCCGTTGCAGACCGCGCGTGTCCGTATAGTAGATGTCGTCGCCCGCCGCGCACACCGACGCGGTGTCGAGCAAGAGACCGAAATTCTTGTCGAGACGGAAATTGGGAAGGGGATCGAGCGTCTGCCCGTTGTAGGGGAACGCGGTCCCGTTGACGGCGCAATAGAGCACGCCGCCGCCGAAGGTCATGCTCGGCGTCGTGGGCGTGAGCGCGAGAAGCTGGGAAGATTCCGCCTCCGCGATGGAGAGGGGACCGTTCAGAGAGAGTTTGTAGATCGTCGTGCCCGAGGAGAGGGCGACCGTCACCGCATAGAGAGAACTGCCCTCGATGTAAAACGTGGAGAGGGACAAAAGCCGCGAGGAGGGCGTGAGCGAGCGCAGATCGAGCTCGTAAAATTCCTGCGCGCTGTCCGCAAAGTACAGGCGCTCGTCCTCCGTGAATTGAATCTTCGAGATGGTGATGGGCATGGAGGAGCCGGGCAGGTGGGTATAGACCCGATACGATCCGCCCGCTTCCCGGTCGTAAATGTAGATATTCTTCCCGTCCGCAACGGCGAGATAGTGCTCGCTGACCGCCGCGTCCGCGGGCGCGGAGAGTTCGAGATATTGTTCGTAGCTCCCCGGCAAGAAGAGAGCGGTATCTCCGCCCGCCGTTTCTGCCGCTTCCGCGCGCACTTCCCATGCGGCGACTCCGACACAGGCGATCGCAAGCGCGGCGGCGAGCGCGATCTTCATTGGCTTATTCATAAACACCATTATAACACGCGCGCGCGTAAAACACAACCGCTTGCAAAAAAAATTTTCGAAAACCCCGAAAAATTCGGACATGTCGGCATCCGTTTGTCAACTTTCTGTGCTATCATAATCATGCAAACGTTTGTTTGCATTTTGTGTTTGTGAGGTGTTGGAATGGGTCGGTATGACTATGTGAAGGCGTTGCTGTACGCCTATCCGAAGCTCGGGATGCTTGCGGAGGCGGTTGCGGACGGGGCGGAGAACAAGGCAATGCTCTCGTTCCGCTCGCTCTGCGATCCGCTCGATCTCATGGAAAAGATCGCGGAGGAGATCGTGACGGCGAAAAAACTCGCCCTTCTCGCGGCGGAGATGGACGAGACGCTTTCCGGATGCACGGAAGAGGAGCTTTTTCTGCTCGAATACAAGTATTTCCGCAGAAAGAGCGAGCTTACGGGCAGATTTTCCGGGCGGGAGCTGAGCTGTTCGGAGCGCGGATATTTCCGCAAGCAGAATGCGCTGCTCGGGAAGATCGCGGGATTGCTTGCGATGCGCGGCAGGACGGAAGAGGCGTTTTTGCGCGAATTCGGGGACTTTCCGCCCTTTATGCGCCTCTATCGGGCGATCCGCGCGGGACGGGAGCGGAAGGTCGTCTTTAAGCGCGCGAAGCGGGGGATCGGCTTCCGTCAGAACTGCGAAAATTCCTGCGGGGCGGGCGAGGCGCGCTTGCCGCGCAGCACGAGGGCGGCGATCGCGACGAACGCGAGCGCAACGGCGCAGATTGCCACGATCTGCCCGGCGGACAGTCCCGACTTTTCGGACGGCTCCTCGGCGGGCTCTCCCGACGTATTCTGCAAGTAGTCGGTATTCAGTTCGAACACGATGTCACGGGTTGCGGGAATGTAGTCGAAAACGCCGTCCGCGCAGACGTAAAAGAAGCGCGCGGTGCCCGAATAGCTCGTTCCGTAATAGACGAAAGTGCGCTCGATCTTGTCGAACGACCCGTTGCCCATGCGCGTGCCGGTCGGATTCTCCACTTCGTACGTCGCCTTGATCTCGCGGCGCAGGAAGGGGCGCGCGGGGACGAAATCCACGAAGGTCAGATCCTGCGTCTTGCAGAATCCGCGCACGGCGCGGTAGGGGGGCACGTCGTCGAGATATTCCACCGCCGTAAACAGCGTGCCGACCGCGATGATTTTGACGTAATAGGTGTACGGAATGAGGAACAGTCCGCTCTTTTCATCTTCGGAGGCATAGAACCAGACGTCCTCGCTCGCGGCGACGGCGTAGCGGGGTTCCTCCTCGGCGGCGGAGACCGCGGCAAGCGGGGGGAGACATTGGAGGAGAATCACGAGGGCGAGCGCGCCCGAAAACAGGAGACGTTTCATAGCCGCTATGATAGCGTAGCGCGGCGGGCGTGAAAATATTTCTTTTGACGAATATGAACGAAATTACGGAAAAAATCAGGGCAATCGAGGCGGAGCAGCGCAGGCGCAAAAAGAACGACCGCCTGTCCCGCTACAACACGGGGGAGATCCGTCACGAGAAGCAGCTCGCCTTCCATCGCTGTGAAAAGCGCAACCGCTGGGTGTTCGGCGGAAACCGTTCGGGCAAGACGGAGTGCGGCGCGGTGGAGGCGATCTGGATCGCACGCGGCACCCATCCCTACCGCAGGAACCGCAAAAACGTATTCGGCTGGGTCGTCTCCCTCTCCGCGCAGGTCCAGCGGGACGTCGCGCAGAAGAAGATCCTTTCCTATCTCCGTCCCGACTGGATCGAGGATATCGTCATGCAGAGCGGCAGAAAGGACCGTCCCGAGACGGGGATCGTCGACCAGATCGTCGTCAAAAACGTCTTTGGCGGGACGTCCGTCATCGGATTCAAGAGCTGCGATCAGGGACGGGAGAAGTTTCAGGGGAGTTCGCTCGACTTTGTCTGGTTCGATGAGGAGCCTCCCCGCGACGTCTATGAAGAGTGTCTCATGCGCGTCATCGACCGCGAGGGAGACGTATTCGGCACCATGACCCCCCTCAAAGGACTGACCTTCGTCTACGAGGAGATCTACCTCAACAAACACAACAATCCCGAGATCTGGTATGAGTTCATGGAATGGGCGGACAATCCCTTTCTCTCCGCACGGGAGATTGCCCTGCTTGAACGCACAATGGACGAAACCACCCTGCAAGCCCGCCGGTTCGGCAGGTTCTGCACCCGCGCGGGGCTCGTCTATCCCGAATTCGACGAGTCCGTGCACGTCATCGAGCCCTTCCCCCTGCCCGCCGCATGGCAGGACACGATCTCCATAGACCCCGGGCTCAAAAATCCGCTCTCCGCCCATTGGTACGCCGTGGACTTCGACGGCAACGTCTATGCCGTCGCCGAACACTACCGCGCGGGGGAGAGCATTGACTTCCACGCTGCCGCCATCCACGAGATCAGCTCCCGTCTCGGATGGAAACGGGACGATCGGGGGAGACTCTCCGCCCTCATTGATTCCGCCGCGGGACAGCGCACCCTCGCCTCGGCAAAGAGCGTCTCGGAGCTCTTCTACGAGCGCGATATCCTCGTCAATCCGCGCGTGGACAAGGATCTTTTCAGCGGCATCGCAAGGGTCAAGAGCTATCTTGACCCGAAAAACGGGCTGCCCAATCTCTACATCTTCTCCTGTTGCAGAGAGATGATCCGCGAGATCAAGGGATATTTCTGGGGAAACGGCGAGAGCCCCGTCAAGCGGGACGATCACGCAATGGACGAACTCAGGTATTATCTGATGGCGAGACCGCGTCCGCCCAAAGAGGAGGCGGAAAGTCTTGTAAAGCGCGACAAGGAGAGGAGGATCCGGCAGCTCAGAAGAAAGTAAAAACGGAGTGAATATATGCAGGACGACAAAGTAAAGGACGCCGTGCTCAAAATCGCGCTCGGGTATTCCGTCGAGGAAGTGACGGAGGAATACGACGCGCGGGACGGAGAACTCAAACTTGTCAAACGGCGGGAAACCCGAAAAGACGTCCCGCCCGATCTGAAAGCCGCCATGCTTCTCATCAAGGAGGAGGATCTTTCGAAGCTCTCCGACGAGGAGCTCGAATCGGAAAAGGAGCGGCTTCTGAAACAGATCAAGGAGGAACATGACAACGCAAACAACAACTGACAAACACGCCGCCGAGCGGGAGGAGGCGCGCAAACGCGCCCTCGCCGCCGAGATCACCGAGGACTTTTCCGCCCGCCAGCGCGCGCGGAAACAGCTCGAACGGGGTTGGCAGCTCAACATGAACTTCGTGAGCGGAAACCAGTACTGCGACATCTCCCCCGCGGGGGAGATCGAAGAGGAGGACGCCGCCTTCTATTGGCAGTCGAGACGGTGCTTCAATCACATCGCGCCCACCATTGATACCCGCCTTGCCCGCCTCTCGAAGGTGCGTCCCTCCCTCGGCGTGCGCGCCTTCTCCGATTCGGAGGAGGACATCAAGACCGCAAGGCTCTGTTCCAACGTGCTCAAATCGGTGAAGAACCGCCTCGATCTCGACCGCGTGATCTCCCGCGCCACCCTCTGGTCGGAGACCTGCGGAACGTCCTTCTATAAGGTCGTTTGGAACTTTTCGGACGGCATGGTCATCGGAACGGACGACACGGGTCATCCGCTCAAAGAGGGGGACGTCAACGTCGTCGCCGTCTCGCCCTTCGAGATCTATCCCGACTCCCTTTCGGCGGAGGGAATCGAACAGGTCCGCAGCCTCATTCATGCCAAAGCCGTCCCCGTCGGGGAGATCAAGGAAAAATTCGGCGTGGAATTGCCCGGCAGACGCATCGACGAATTTTCGCTCGCGCCCTATTCCTCGGCGAGCGGATGGAAGCGCCCGATGGACGGGGATTTCCGTCCCGCCGAGGAGAACCGCGAACTTCTCATCGAGCGCTACACCCGTCCCTGCGCGGAATATCCGCAGGGCAGGCTCGAAATTGCCGCGGGCGGCGTTCTGCTCCATGAGGGAGATCTGCCCTATAAGAACGGGGACAGAGGGGAGCGCGTGTTTCCCTTTGTCCGCCAGACGAGCGTGGAGCTCGCAGGGGCGTTCTTCGGCGCGTCGGTCGTGGACAGAATGATTCCGCTGCAACGGGCCTACAACGCCGTCAGAAACCGCAAGCATGAATTTCTCAACCGCCTCTCCGCGGGCGTGATTGCGGTCGAGGACGGCTCGCTCGACGCCGAGGAACTTGCGGAGGACGGGCTGCGCCCCGGGAAAGTACTCGTCTACCGACAAGGCGCAACCGAACCCCATTTCCTCGACTGCGGGAAGCTCCCCGCCGAATTTGCCGAGGAGGAAGAGCGCATCGCGAACGAGTTTATCCTCGTCTCCGGAATGAGCGAAATCTCCCGCAATTCCGCCAATCCCACCCACGTCACGTCGGCGACGGGTCTGCAACTGCTCATTGATCAGGATACCAACCGCATGCAGATGAGCGTCGAGAGCGTGGAGCGGGCGGTGAAGGAAGTCGGAAAGCAGATTCTTCATCTCTACAAACAATTCGCGGCATCCCGCAGGCTTCTTCGCATGACGGGCACGGGCGGCGGAACCGAGCTCTTCTATTTCGACGGCAGCGAGATCTCCGCGGACGACGTGCAGTTCGAGACGGGCTACGACGTGACCCCCGCACAGCTCAAAGAGGACATGCTCAAACTTCTCTCCCTCGGTCTTTTGCGGAACGAGGAGGGGAAACTCACCGACGACACCCGCAACAAGGTGCTCGACGCCCTCGGGTACGGTTCCTTCGAGAACGCGAGGGACATCTCCCATCTCCACATCAAAAAGGCGGAACGGGAGAACATTCTGCTGGCGCAGCAGGACGTGGAGGCGGACGAATACGACGATCACGACCTCCACATTACGGAACATACGCGCGCCCTGCTCTCGGGCGGGGAACTCGCGCAGGCGACAAAGGACAGGATCGTGCGCCATCTTCGGTCCCACCGTCGCAAAGGAGAATGAATATGGAAGAGGAGAACGTGATTCTGTCCGGCTCCGCCCCCGAGGCGAAGCTCGGAAAATTCAAAAGCGTCGACGCCCTCATGCACGCCTATGAGGAGCTGGAAGCGGAATTTACCCGCCGCAGCCAGCGGCTCAAAGCGCTCGAAGAGGCGACAAGTCCCGCTCCCGACGCCGTGACGGGCGGCAAACCGGCGGCGGACCCGTCTCTTCGGCAGACCGACGGGGAGGAACTCTACCGCGCGGTCATGGAGAACGACGGGGTGCGCGCAAGAGTGCTCAGCGACTATCTCGGCTCGCTCAGGGGCGTGCCCCTCATGACCGGTTCGGGCAGCGGCGTTTCCGCCCCCGCGGATACCCCCAAGTCGATCGCCGAGGCAGGCGCTCTCGCGCTCGGCTATCTCAAATCCAAAAAATAAGGAGAAGAATTCATGGTTACTACGAATACTGCGGACGGCGTCCTCAAATCTTATTATCTCGGCGTCGTGAGCGAACAACTCGACAAGACGGCGAATCCCTTCCTTGCCGCAATCAAAAAGACTACGTCGGACGTCTGGGGCAGAGAAGTCAAGAAGGGCGTGCGGTTCGGCGTGAACGGCGGCATCGGCGCCGGCACCGAGGAGGGAGATCTGCCCAAGTCGCTCGGCAGCAACTACGCCGTGCTCACGTCCACGCTCAAAAATCTCTATGGCACCGTCGAGATCTCCGACAAGGCGATCCGCGCTTCCGCGTCCAACGAGGGAGCGTTCGTCGACCTGCTCAACGACGAGATGGAGAGCCTTGTGAGAAGCTCTTCCTACAATCTCGGGAGAATGCTCTTCGGCGACGGCAGCGGCAGACTCGCCACCTGCAAGACGTCGGGTTCTCCCGCCGTCTATGACACGGTGCAGAACGTCGCGGAGGGAATGGTCGTCGATATCTACACGGGCAGCAGCCCCAAACAGAAGGGGGTCGTGATCACCGCGGTCGACAGAAAGGAGAAGAAGATCACCCTGTCCGGCGGAACGGTCGCCGAGGACGATTTCCTCGTCCTTCAAAATTCCTACGGTCTCGAACTCACGGGGCTCAAATCCATCTTCGCTCCGACGGGGACGATCTACGGGCTCGACAAGGCAACCAATTCCTGGCTCGTTCCCAACACCGTCGCGCTCGACGGCGAGATCGGCGAGATCGCGATGCAGAGCGCCATCGACGGCGTTGAGGAGAGCTCGGGCGGGAAGGTCGACTTCATCGTCTGTTCCTGGGGCGTGCGCCGCGCGCTCATCTCCGCGCTCTCTTCTTACCGCAAGTTGGAACCCCTCGTCCTCGACGGCGGGCACACCGCGATCGGCTTCAACGGCATTCCCGTCGTGGCGGACAGATTCTGCCCCGAGGGCACGATGTATCTGCTCAACACCAAAGATTTCGCCCTTCATCAGCTCTGCGATTGGCAGTGGCTCGAAGGCGAGGACGGCAAGATCCTCAAACAGATCCCCGGCAAGCCCGTATATACCGCGACCCTCGTCAAGTATGCAGAGCTCATGTGTTACCGTCCCTGCGGACAGGGCGTGATCACGGGCATCACCGAAAAGTAACAAGGGAGGCGGAAGATGAAAGTCAAAGAGGTAATCGCCCTGGCGGCGGCAAATCTCGGCAGAGAGGACCTTGCGGCGCGGGCGGGCGAGCTTTCGGGCGAACCCGCGGGCGAGCTCCTGTCCCTGCTCCGATGCTACAATCTCATTGAAAACGAAGTCGCGCTCGACTATTTCCCGCTCAAAAAACGGGAGAGTTTCACGGTCGAAGAGGGGACGCTTCCCTATTCGGACTTCACTTTCGCGCCCGTCACCGTGCTCGAAGCGAGGGAGCACGGCGTCCCTGTGTCCTTCGAACTCTATCCCGCCGAGCTCCGTCTGCCCCGACCTTGCGGCGTCAGAACGGTGGAGATTCTCTACTCGTATTCCCCCGCGGAAAAGGGCTGGGAGGAGGAATCGGAATTCTCCGGGAAGATCTCGGCGCGCCTGCTCTCCTTCGGCGTCGCAAGCGAATTTTGTCTCACCAACGGACAGTTTTCGGAGGCGGCGATGTGGGAGAAGAAATTCCGCGACGCCCTGCGGTCCGCCCACATTGTGCGCCGCCCGCTCCTCGTCCGTTCCAGGAGGTGGGCATGATCTACGACAAGACGATCGCGCCGCCCGTGTATCGCCGCCGCAGTGTGAAGAGGGAACTCTCCCTCTTCCGCGAGCGGCAGGGCGCGCTCCTTTGCCGCGGTCTGCATTTCCGCGAGGAGGGGGACGCGCTGGTCTGCGCCGAGGGCGCGGAGGAGATCGCGGAAGTTGCGCCCGGGACGGTTCTCTACGCCCCGGAGGGACACGGAGGGGAGCCGTTCTTCTATTCGGACGGTACTCTGCGCTCGGATTCGACGAGTTATCCCGGCTTTTCCGCCCCGCCGAACGCCGTGATCTGCTACCGCGCGGAGTCGGGCGATCTCTTTTACGCGCTCACGGACGGCGAGCTCATTCTCCTGCCCGCGGGCATGGCGTCCGTGTCCGTGGGGGAGGGCGGAACGTGCGCCGCGGTGCATTACGAACGGCTCTTCCTCGCAAAGGGGGACGTCCTGTCCTGGAAAAAGCCCTTTGCTCCCTCCGACGGCTCCGAATCGGCGCAGGGCGGGGGACATGTGCAGCTTCCGTCGGCGGCGGGCGACATTCTGTCAATCGTTCCGTATCGCGAACAGCTCTTTCTCTTCCGCGAGAGAGGAATCACGCGGCTTCGCACCTCGGGGGATCCCTTCGAGTTTCAGGCGACGGAGATTCCGTTCTCCTGCGGAAAGCTCATCCGCGGCTCCGTGCGGCTGTGCGGAGCGCAGGTTCTCTTTTGCACGGAGAGCGGCGTGTTCTCCTTCGACGGCTCGTCCGTGACGCGGCTCTCGGGGTGCGGATTTTCCGAGATCGGACCCGCCGATGAAATGTGCAGTGCGGCGCATGACGGAAAATACTACGCGCTTGCGACCGTGTGGGGAGAAAAGTGCATCTGGTGCGTCGATCCGTCCCAAAAGCGCGGCTATTTTCTCCGCAGAAAGGCGGATTCGCTCGCGGGCGGACGGGAACTCCTGTTCACGGAGGAGGGAAAACTCTTCCGTCCGTCGGGCAGGGAACTTCCCCTTCTCGGACGGCGGGAGTGCGTGCTCGAAACGGAGCGCTCCACGCTCGGGCTCTCGGCGAAGAACAAGTATCTCGACGGCATCGTACTCGAAGGGGAGGGACGGTTCCGCGTGGAGGCGCGCGGCATGGGATTTCCCCACGCCGTCCACGGCAGGGCGGGAGAGCGGCTCCGCTTTCCCGTTCCCGTGCGCGGGACGAGCTTTTCGCTCCGGCTGCGGACGCTCTCGCCCGACGCAACCCTCCGCGCGGTTCTCTTCGACGTCAGGGAGGAGGCAGGGACATGGTAATCGACATCATTGATCTGAATGACGAGGCGTACGCCAATCTCTCGGACGTCCAGTTTGCGATGGTCCGCGAGGCGCAGGCGCGGAAGAACGAGATCCTCGCCGCCGCGGCGGAGAAGAAGCAGAAGAATCTGATCAAGATGCTCTCCCGCAACGTCGCGCGCTCCTCCGTGCTCGACGACCTTGCGCTGGAAATCAATGCGGACGCGGAGCGGGAAGTGGACGTCGTGCGGGAAGATCTTCTTTACAGAATCGCCTATGAGGAGAATTTCTCGGGCGGCAACGAACAGGGACCTTACCGCTATCCCGAAAACCCCAACTACAATCTCGGCTATCCGCAGCGGTTTCTCGTCGTGCGCGAATACTACATGCGCGTCACGTCCAACCCGAAGGCGCGGCTCGAAGCGTTCGGCATGGATTCGCTCGCAAAGACCTATCTCGGCGAATATTATACGACGCTTTACAATCTTCTCGCCTCCTACGTCACCTGAGCCATGTATAAATTGCGCGCGCTTTTCCCAAATTATAGACATGCGCAAGACACAAGCGAACCCTTTGGGGAAAACGAGGGACGAGCGGGAATCCTGCTTCCCGGAGAGCGGGCGGCAGGATTTCCGCCCGAAGGAGACGGTAAAATGACGGGGACGTCGCGCGAAAATCTCAACCGCAACTATCTCAACTATGTCAAATCCTTTGATCCGCCCACCAAGCATTTGCAGACGTGCGGACGGGCGTTCCTCGTGGGGGGATTCATCTGCACGATCGGACAGTTTTTCCGCTACATGCTCGAATTTGCGGGACTTTCGGGGGACGAACTCGCGGGAACGGTCTCGGTCATCCTCATCTTTCTCGGGACCCTTCTCACGGGGCTCGGCGTCTACGATCGCATCGGCAAAAACGCCGGCGCGGGCAGCATCGTCCCCATCACGGGGTTTGCGAATTCCGTCGCCTCTCCCGCCATCGAATTCAAGACGGAGGGCTATGTCTATGGCATGGCGGCAAAGATGTTCATCGTGGCGGGTCCCATCATTGTGTTCGGCGTGAGCGCGGGCGCGCTCGTCGGGCTCATCTATTGGCTGCTGTAAGAATGCGATGAATTTTTTTGCGAAAAAGGTTGATAAATCGTCCGCGTTGTGCTACAATGGGGAAAACGAAACGCAAGGAGTTCAAAAAATGGCAAAGATTACGGAAAATACGTTGATTGCGGAATGTCTCGAAATCAATCCCGACGCGGCGGAGATTCTCATGTCCGCGGGCATGCACTGCTTCGGCTGTGCGCTCGCGCACGGGGAGACGATCGCGGAGGCGGTCGCCGTTCACGGCGAGGATCTCGACGCCCTGCTCGCAAAACTCAACGAAGGGCTCGAATAAACCCTTCGGACAACCGAAAAAAGACGGCAAGGAGCAATCTTTGCCGTTTTTCTTTATTAAAACCCACGCCTTGATTGCGCGCTTTGTTCGCTTTGCCAAAACCACGCCTTGATTGCGCGGTTTTGTCCGCTCCGCTCGGTATGACAAAATGGGCGTTTTCCTGTCATTCCGACCCCCGAAGGGGGAGTGAATCCCCTTATCCAAAGCGGACTTCGTATGGGGGGATACACTCGCTCCGCGCTTTGCGCTCCGCTCGGTATGACAGTGGAAGGACAGGGCGGTCGTCGGTATGACAACGGAGGCTTTCCCTTGTCGCCCCTCGCAGGGGAGATGTCACGAGCTTGCGAGTGACAGAGGGGTTTCTGAAACCCTTTCGGCTCACTGCGTTCGCCACTTCCCCTAAAAGGGGTAGCAAGGCGCGGCGCGGGAGAATCCCGCGCCGCGCCATTTTCAAATACGTCATTCCGAGCGTAGTCGAGGAATCTCCACCTTATTATGAGATTTCTCCGTTTCGTTCGCTCCGCTCCCTTCGGTCGAAATGACAATAGGGGCGTTTTCGCTTTTCTGTCATTCCGAGGGAGCCGCAGGCGACCGAGTGAATCCCCTCGGTCGTTGTTGGACAAGGGGATACACTCGCTCCGCGCTTTGCGCTCCGCTCGGTATGACAGCTAAAAATCTTATGCGCGTTGGAAAACCACGCTTTTCCATAAGCGCCCACAATTTGCCGAATCCTTTCGGCTTGTTGTTTGCGCAAGGCAGATTGTGGGCGGGCGAACGGGTTTCATGAAATCAATCCGCTTAACCCCTCACGAAATTTTTCCGCAAGGAAAAATTTGTGAATTCAAAACCCTTTTGGCTCACTGCGTTCGCCACTTTCTCATGTGGGTAGAACCCCGCATTCGGTCACCGTTCGCGCGGCAAATGCGCTCACTCATGTCGC
>CANRGR010000056.1 GCA_947630245.1 uncultured Clostridia bacterium
AGGGAAACCGTTCTTTCACCGAGGTTAATCCTTTGCGATCGAAGGGATCTCCACCGATTGGCCGCCGTAGACAAAGGAATACACCACGGAATCCAGAACCTTCAACCCCAAATTCTCACATGTACCCGTCAAAACAATTTCGGCAATTTTATCGTCTTTGATCTTATAAACGACTTCTCCGTCGAGCCAACCATGCGTCGCCAAGCTTGCCATCTCCAAGCTCATAGAGACCCAGCCGCCATTTTCTTCCGAATAAGCGAAGTACGTCGTGAAGTCAGTATGCGTTTCCCCGACACCTTCCGAATCCAAGAGCTGTCCCATCAACCCCATGCTTAACAGATAATCCAACGGCGCCGTCACCGCGAACAGACCGTCTTGCGCCCACTCGTCCGCGTGATTCGCAACAAAATTTTCCCACGATTCTCCCGACGCGCGGTTGTAACCCGTCATCTTGCCATCCGGCGCATTTTCCAAATAAAGGATGGGATGATTGGCTTCATCCCCCTTGTAATTGATTCCGGAATAAAGTTCGAGAAACGCCTTACCTTCCGCAACGACCGCCTGCGCCATCATTTTCCCATCTGCACCCGTCATCGTCACTTTGCAATTTTTGTCATTGGGAATCGTACCCTTGCTATCCCACCCGAAAAGAGGCTTGGTACTATTCATATCAGCCGTATAATCGGTTACGCAAAACGAGTCTACCGTATTTTTGAACACGGTATACCATTCCCGATTCGACAGCTCCTTCTTCTCCTCCTGCTTTTCATCGTCAGGTTTGTTATCGTCCTGCTTATTGTCGTCCTGCTTATTGTCGTCCGGTTGCTCCTGTTTATTCTCTTCTTTTTCCTGCTCCTCTCCACTGCTGCCGCAACCCGTACCGACTGCAAATACAAGCGAACACGCAAGTAAAATCGCCAAAAGTTTTTTCATAGCGTCCTCCTGTGTTTTGATAACATAATCATAATTTATCGAAAAAATTCTCTCCCGAGCGGGAGGGAAACCGTTCTTTCACCGAGGTTAATCCTTTGCGATCGAAGGGATCTCCACCGATTGGCCGCCGTAGACAAAGGTGAGTTTCCCCTTGCACCCGTCGCCGATTTCGTCGCCCTTGATCAGCGATCTGCTATCGCCCGAAAGCAATACCGCGCTCAACTTCCCGTCTGCGATCTTGTAGACAACGTCGGTGTAATTGTATATCCCCATTATTCCTACCCGTTGCTGCACATATCCTCCGCGCGTATCGTCATACACGAACAGCGTTTGCCAAAGCTCGTCGTCGAGCGGCTCTCCGTTTGGACGGGTATAGACAAACTCGGTATAACCTTCCGCCAAAAAAGTAAGGACGTCGTTGAAAAACGCACTCCCGCCAATGCCGAAATGGTTGTACAAAAACCGCCCTTCCCATTCCTCGCTTGCCATCGTGCCGGAGGACCAAGTCTCTTTATCGTCCTTGCTGTAAAGCGTTAAATTCCCGTCTTCTTCTCTCTGCACATAGACTTCTCCGACGGTAATTCCTTGCAACACGGATTTCAGATACGCACGGTCGCCGGCAAAGATCGCCTCTTTTTCGACCTGCGTGCGTTCGTCGGAATAGGTCACTTTACAGTTGGAATTCTTGGGAAACTTTCCCTGACGGGCCGTGCCGTCGTTGAAATACTCGCCGTCGCACAGGGCAAGATACGCGCTTTCAAATGCCGTGTACCAGCCCTGCGCGTCCACCTTTTCCGAAACGATCGATTCGGGATCTTTATCGCCGCAACCGGCAACCCCCAACCCCATACACAGCGTCACCGCCGAAAGAAATACCGCTATCCACTTTTTCATCTTTTCTTTCTCCTTTGGATCGAATGACGATCATGAAGATTATAGTCCTAATTTTTGGGATTGTCAAGTAATTTGTCCTAATTTTTGATACAAAATAAATTGATGAAAAATAAATTCGCGGATAGATTGGGCGAACTGATTGGCGAGAGCGGAAAGACGCAAAACGCCATTTGCACCGAACTGCATATTCCAAAGCAAAGACTTTCCAACTGGAAAACCGGATATACGGAACCGGACATGGACGCCCTCTGTATGCTCGCGCTCTATTTTGACGTATCGACCGACTACCTTTTAGGGCTCGTTGACGAAACGGGTGCAAAAATGAAGCTGTGAGCGTATCAAAACGCAATATCATGGAAAGAACCGCCGCGCGGGCATTCTGCCCGCGCGGCGGTTCTGTTTGTCCGATTCTCTTTATAATCGAATTGATGCAAAAGGAAGTTTTTGCGTTATCCGAGCGAAGAACGCTCCCGCGACATCGCATACGCGGCGGCGCCCAAAATCCCCGCGTCGTTCCCGAGCGAGGCGCGGACGATCGACAGCGGCGCATAGGACAGCGGCGCGTACAGGTTGCGAAAGACGACTCTTTCCAGCCGAGAGAGGAGATATTCTCCCTCGTTGGAGACGCCGCCGCCGATGATGACGATCTCGGGACGGAGCAGATTGACGAGATTCGCGATCCCCTCGCCGAGATATCCGATGTATTTTTTGACGACCGCCTTTGCATAGCGGTCCCCCTCCCTTGCCGCGTCGAATGCGGTTTTGCCCGTGACGTCTGCGGGCGTGGGCGCGGCGCGGCGCATCAGAGAGTCGGGATGGCGCCCGATCGCCTCGCGCGTCATGCGTTTGAGGGCGGTTGCGGAGGCATAGCATTCGAAACAGCCCCGTCTGCCGCAGGTACAGCGCACCCCGCCCCTTCTCAAAACCATGTGTCCGAGCTCGCCGCCCGCCGAGCGGAAGCCTTCGAATAACTTTCCGCCGAGGACAATCCCGCCGCCGACGCCCGTGCCGAGGGTGACCGTGACGCTGTCGGAACAGTTCTTCCCGCTCCCGTATTTCGCCTCCCCCAGCGCCGCCGCATTCGCGTCGTTGACGAGCCATACGGGCAGACCGGAATCCCGAAAGACGAGCGCGGAGAGCGGGACGTCCTTCCAATGGAAATTCGACCATACGACGACTTCCCCGCGCGCGCTATCGATCACGCCCGGAGAGCCGACGCCGATCGCGATCACCCGCTCGCGCCCGATTCCGCTCTTTTTGATCGCCTCCTCCGCAAGCGCGGCGAGATGTTCCGCCGTGCGCTCGGGCGGATTCTCCGCGCTCGTCTCGCGGCGGACGGTGCAAAGAAGATTCCCCTCTTCGTCCACAACTCCCGCCTTCGCGCTGATTCCGCCCAAATCAATTCCGACATAATACTTTTTCATGCTTTCTCCTTCCCCCCTCTTTGCGGGCGGGACGGCTCAATCTCTCTTCTTTTTGATGAGCAGAACGGACAAAAACGCCAGCCCGCCGACGGCGAGAACGCCGAGTGTGATATAGAGCCAGAGAAGGCTCGTCGCCTCCCCGACCGTGAAGGAATAGGTCCCCGCGAGCGAACGATAGTTGTTTCCCTCCGACACCGTGACGCGGACATAATACACGCCCGCCTTCGCCTCCTCGAAACTGCCCGTAAATTCGACGGTGCACGCCTCGTCG
Source organism: uncultured Clostridia bacterium (assembly GCA_947630245.1). Taxonomy (GTDB): domain Bacteria; phylum Bacillota; class Clostridia; order Christensenellales; family Borkfalkiaceae; genus Gallimonas. Next base: position 3,523 of record CANRGR010000056.1, read on the forward strand.
GTGTAGTAAGAGATCTTCGCCTCGCCGTACTTTGCGCAGGGTTCCGCCTCCTCGGAGGGAGCATCTCCCTCGGTCCAGCCCTCGCGCGCGTATTCCGTCACCCATTTGTTCTCCGCCTTTGCGATGACAAACGGATATTCGAGATCGTCCGTCGTTCCGTCCTCCCACTCGCAGTTCTCTTTGTCGGTCAGGATGACCGTGACGGTCTGCTCTCCCGCGTCCGTCCGCACTGCGTTCTCCGCCGTGTAGTACGCGCTTCCCGCAACCGCATACGTCTGCGCCGTGCCGTCATAGACGTGCTCCGTTCCGTCCGCCGCGGGCTTTGCGATTCTCGCCTTCCCGATCTCCCACACAAGGGTCATCGCGGAAATCGGGTTGTGATTGACGGTATCCGCAGAGAACGTGGCGCGGGCGGTGTAGGAGCCCGCGGTTGTCTCTTCGTTTTCGGTGTAGCTTGCCGAAACGCCGTCGGGAAGATTCGTGAGCTCCACTTTGAACGCCGTGCCGTTATAGGTGAAGGGCTCTTCGTAGTTCCACTTGACGCCCGACATATCGTAGTCCGCCTTCTTGATCTCCCAGATGAGGGTCATATCGTTGATCGGGTTGTAGTTCTGCGCATCGCCCGAAAGCGTGGCGCAGCCTGTGTAGGAGCCTGCGTTCGTCTCTTCGTTCTCGGAATAATCGGCGGTGACGCCCTCGGGCAGGTTGATAAGCTCCACTTTGAACGGAGACCCGCTGTATGTGAAAGGTCCTTCGTAGTCCCATTTCACATCCGACATGTCGTAATTCGCTTTCAAAATCTCCCAAACGAGCGTCCTCTCGGGAATCGGATTGTGGTTGATCGTGTCGGCGGTGAATGTGGCATGGGCGGTGTAAGTGCCCGCGTTTGTCGCCTCGTTTTCCGTATAGTTTGCGGTGACGCCGCGGGGAAGATTCACCAACATCACCCTGAACGCCATTCCGTTATAGGTGAGGGACTCGTTGTAATTCCACACCACTTCGGACATGTCAAAGTCCGCCTTCCGAATCAACCATACGAGCGTTTTTTCTTCGATCGGGTTGTGGTTGACCGTGTCGGCGGTGAATGTCGCGCGGGCGGTGTGGGATCCCGCATTCGTCGCCTCGTTCTCGGTGTAACTTGCCGTCACGCCTTCGGGAAGATTCGTAAGTTCTACCCTGAATGCCGTACCGTTATAGGTGAATGGTTCGGTGTAATTCCATTCCACGCCCGACATATCAAAATCCGCCTTTTTGATCTCCCATTCGAGCGTTTTTTCTTCAATGGGATTGTGATTGATCGTGTCGGCGGTGAATGTCGCGCGGGCGGTGTGGGATCCCGCATTCGTCGCCTCGTTCTCGGTGTAACTTGCCGTCACGCCTTCGGGAAGATTCGTAAGTTCTACCCTGAATGCCGTACCGTTATAGGTGAATGGTTCGGTGTAATTCCATTCCACGCCCGACATATCAAAATCCGCCTTTTTGATCTCCCATTCGAGCGTTTTTTCTTCAATGGGATTGTGATTGATCGTGTCGGCGGTGAATGTCGCATGCGCGGTGTAGGATCCCGCGTTTGTCGCCTCGTTTTCGGTGTAGCTTGCCGTCACGCCTTCGGGCAGATTTGTGAGTTCCACTTTGAACGGAGACCCGCTGTAAGTAAACGGCTCTTCGTAGTTCCACTTGACGCCCGACATGTTGAAATCTGCCTTCTTGATCTCCCATTCGAGCGTTTTTTCTTCAATGGGATTGTGATTGATCGTGTCGGCGGTGAATGTGGCATGGGCGGTGTAGGATCCCGCATTCGTCGCCTCGTTTTCGGTATAGCTTGCCGAAACGCCTTCGGGCAGATTCGTGAGTTCTACCCTGAATGCCGTACCGTTATAGGTGAATGGTTCGGTGTAATTCCATTCCACGCCCGACATATCATAGTCCGCTTTCAGAATTTGCCATTCGAGGGTCATCTCGGGAATCGGGTTGTAGTTCTGCTCGTCGCCCGAGAAGTTTGCCGTGGCGGTATAGACGCCCGCGTCCTTCTGCACGTTCCCCGTGTAGACGGCTCTCACCTTCTCGGGCAGCCCCGTCACTTGCAGGACAAATCTCGACCCGTTGTAGATAAACGGCTCGACGTAATTCCACTTCGCTTGGGACATGTCGTAGTCCGCCTTTTTGATCTCCCAAGTGAGCGTCCTCTCTCCGAGCGGATTGTAGTTCTGCGAATCCTCCGAAAGGATCGCCCGCGCCGTGTAGGTACCCGCGTCTGTTGCCTCGTTCTCGGTATAGCTTGCGGTGACGCCTTCGGGCAATCCCGTGAGTTCCACCCGGAACAAAGTGCCGTTGTAGGTGAAGGGACCGAGATAGTTCCATTTCACGCCGGATAAATCGTACGCCGCCCTCAGAATCTCCCATTCGAGGGTCATCTCGGGAATCGGATTGTGGTTGACGGTATCCGCGGTGAATGTGGCATGCGCCGTATAGGAACCCGCGGCGGTCTCTTCGTTTTCGGTGTAATTTGCCGTCACGCCGTCGGGAAGATTCAAAAGCTCCACTCTGAACGGAGACCCGCTGTAAGTGAAGGGTCCTTCGTAGTCCCATTCCACCTCGGACATGTCATAATCCGCTTTCAAAATCTCCCAAGAGAGCGTCATCTCTTCAATCGGATTATGATTTACCGTGTCGGCGGTGAATGTCGCATGCGCGGTGTACGAGCCCGCAGTTATCTCTTCGTTTTCGGTGTAATTTGCCGTCACACCTTCGGGAAGATTCAAAAGTTCCACCCTAAATGGAGACCCGCTGTAAGTGAAGGGTCCTTCGTAGTCCCATTCCACCTCGGACATGTCATAATCCGCTTTCAAAATCTCCCAAGAGAGCGTCATCTCGGGAATGTCGCGGTAGTTTTCGCGGTCAAACTCAAACGTCGCATGCGCGGTGTACGAGCCCGCAGTTATCTCTTCGTTTTCGGTGTAATTTGCCGTCACGCCTTCGGGGAGATTTGTAAGTTCCACCCTGAACGGAGACCCGTTGTAAGTAAAGGGCTCTTCGTAGTCCCATTCTACGCCCGCCATGTCGATCTCCGCCTTTTCTATGGTGAAGGACTTCGTCGTTTGGGCGAGAATGTAGTTTGCGCTGTCTTTGCCCGAAAGGGTCGCCGTCACGGCGTAGTCCCCCGCGCGGGTGGGCTTTCCGCCCTCGCCGTAGTCGAGCAAAATTTCGACTTCGTCCCCTTCGATCGGCTTGCCGAACGTGCTGAATTTCCCCGTCGCCGTCCATTCCTGCCCATAGACGAGCGTCCCTTCGAAACCGATCTCCACGATGAGCTGTTTGCGCGAGATGTCCCCCGTCGTCATGCGGACCTGTTCCGTCAGTTGGTAGTTGTCCCGATCGTCGCCGCCCAATCCGAGATAGAGGGTGACGTTGATTCCCTTCCCGGCGTCAGGACTCTCGTAGAAGGAACGCTCGGTGTCGACGTCGAGGAACACTCTGTCGCCCGCGCAGGTGCCCGTGAGCGTGGGCGTGGTGTAACGCACGCCCGTCACCGCCGTCGTGCCGTCGTAGACCTTGCTCAAAACGGTGACTTTGACTGCCGTCACCTGTCTGCGGGAGATCTCCCAGACGAGGGTCATTTCCTCAATCGGGTTGTAATTTGCCGTATCCGAATCGAACGTGGCGCGGGCGTTATAGGTGCCCGCGTTCGTCGCCTCGTTTTCGGTATAATTTGCCGTAACGCCCTCGGGGAGCTTGGTGAGTACCACTTGATACGCCCCTCTGTTGTAGACGAACGGGGACGTATAGCTCCATTTGACTTCGGACATGTCGTAGTCCGCTTTTTCAATCTCCCATGCGAGGGTCATCTCGGGGATATCGCGATAGTTTTCGCGGTCGAATTCAAACGCCGCATGCGCCGTGTACGAGCCCGCGCCCGTCTCCTCGTTTTCGGTATAATTTGCCGAAACGCCGTCGGGAAGATTCGAAAGTTCCACTTTGAACAAAGACCCGCTGTATGTGAAGGGTCCTTCATAGTCCCATGTCACGCCCGCCATGTCGATTTCCGCCTTTTCAACGGTAAAGACGACCTGCAACTCGACGGACAGCCGCTCTTCCCCGCGGGCGCCCGAAAGACGGAGTACGGCGCGGTATTCGCCCGCATTGACGACCTCCGTGCGCTCCACGGACGTCCATTCCCCGCCGACCTGTTTTTCATAGACGACGTCCCCGTCCGTCGGCGCGTCGATGCCGTAATCCGCAAAGAACTGCGCAAGCCCGCTCGAAACGACCGACGCCTGAAACGTCTCGCCCGAATAGACGAGCTCCGTGGGAGGCATGAGGGCGACAACGCCGCCGTGCCCGCCGTCGTGTTTGCAGGTGACGGACAGAATGTTGCCCGCCGCCGTCCATTCCCAATCATGCCCGAGCGCGGGAAGATTTTCTTCGTATTTCGTGCGGATACAGTCGGGGTTGGCGCAATCGAGATCGCCGTGTCCCGCCGCCGTGCAGGTGGGCGCAAGGAGCCGTTCGTTCCGCACAAAGTACTGCTCCTCGGCAAGAAAACGGTGATCCCCCGTCCTCAGTTCGCCCGTGGAACCGCCGAACGCGCGGTCGATCCAGATACATTTCCCCTCCTCATCGTCCGAACGGAAATACTTCACGAGGGAGAGGGAATATCCCGACGTAAAGACCGCGTCTCCGCCGAGGACGGTGACGCCGATGGAGGCGTCCTCCGAGAGCTCCCCGACTTCGATCGTCACGCCGTTCGAGAGCAAGACGTTCGCCCGCCGCGCGCCCGTGCCGTTGTCCGTCACCTTTGCGCTTCCCGAGAGGCAAATTCTGCCTTCGGCGACGATTCCCGCGCCGTTGCCCGAAACCGTGCCGCCCGACATCGAGAGCGAACCGTCCGCGGCAATGCGGATTCCGCCGTCCTCCGCGGAGGCGTTGCCCGTGACCGTGCCGCCCGTCATGATGAGCGAGCCCTCGACCAGAATGCCGCCCGCCGAAGCGCCGCCGCTCGTGACGCTGCCGCCCGTTCCGCCGTCTTTCAGCGTGATCTCGGCGCCCGCCGCAATGCGGAGCACATAGTCCTGCCCGTTGCCTTTGAGAGAAAAACCGTTCAGATCGAACGTGAACGCGCCGCCGTCGAGAGTGAGCGTATCTTCGAGCTCGTTCTCCTTGAAGAGGGCGACCGCGCTGCCCGCATGTTGCTTGGCATAGGCGACGGCATCCTCGGCGGACGCCATCTTCCTCTGCCCGACGACGACCGCCGCCGTGCCCGTGAGCAGCTGTCCCGCCGCGTCAAAGAGGATCTCCTCGCCGGGGGCGGGGGAATCGAGAGAGAATTTCGCAGGATCGTTCCAAGCGGGATCGGGAGAGCGGGTAAACGCGCCGCGATAGCCTTCGCCGAATCCGACGCCGATCCCTCCGTTCTCGCCCGTGAGGCGGGAGATGATTTCGATCGCGCCCTGCTCTTCGCCCGCCGCGGCGAGGAAGAGATTGGACGCGCCCGTCGCATAGTTGTAGCCGATCGCCGCGGATCCGCCGAGGCGGACCGTTGCGCCCGCCGGAACGTATACCCCGCCGCCGCTTTCCTGCGCGGAATTGCCCGTGATTTCGCCGCCGCTCATCGAGAGGATCCCCGCTCCGGAAAGGGAGATTCCCGCGCCCGTTTGCGCCTCGTTTCCGACGATCGACGCGCGCCCCGTGACGTTGAGCGTACCCTCGCTCAAAAAGATTCCGCCGCCCGCTCCGACGGCAGTGTTGCGGGAGACTGCGCCGACCCCGAGCGTGAATCCGCACTCGGAGAAGATTCCGCCGCCGTCCTGCGAGGCATTGTTCGAGGAGATCTCCCCGTTGCGGAAGGTAAATTCGCCCGACGAGACATAGACGCCGCCCCCGTTTTCCGCACGGTTTCCCGTGACCGTCCCGTTTTCCATTGTGAACGTGCCGCCGTCGAGACAGACGCCTCCGCCGTTTTTCGCGCTGTTTCCCGAGATCTCGCCGCCGTTCATCGTGAACGTACAGCCTGCGCCGATGTACACGCCGCAGCCTTCGTCTCCGCCGCCGCCCGTGATCTTGCCCGTGTCGCCGCTGTCTTTGAGCGCGATATTTGCCGTCCCCGTCAGACGGAGCACGCCCGTCTGTCCGCCGGCAGACAGCGTCCGCCCGTCCAAATCAATCGTAAACCTTCCGCTCTCGACCAAGAGCGCCTCTTCCAGCTGTGCGTCCTGCATCAAAGTCAGAATGGAACCCTCGTGTTGCGCCGCAAACGCGACCGCATCCTCCAACAGCGGGAAGTTTTCGCTCTCTCCCGAGAACGAGACGGACGCCGCCTGCGCCGATAAAAATTCGCTCCCGTCCGTCATCATGCAAGGGTCGTCGCCGAAGGCGTGGGAGTCCGTCTCCGCCGTAACGGTGACGGCGCCGTCCTCGGCGCGCGTTCTTTGGGTGAGATGCGCGGCGCCCGCGGCGAATGCCGCCGACGAGACGGCGGCAAGGGCAAAGGCCGCAATCTTTTGTATCTTCGTGATTCTGAACATATTCTTCCTCTTTGGTTTTGTTCTGCGGGTCCCCCCGAAAAACCGATCACTATTTTATCATAACGGAGAGATTTTTGCAACTCCCGCGCGCAAAATTCTATAAATCGCAGGGCGCGGGCAAGTTCCCAAGATAGGCGGCGCCCGAAAAACCCGAAAATTTACGGCGGCCGCACTGCAACCGCCGTCTGTTTCATTCGAGCAGAAAGACCTGTTCGAGCATGGGCTGCGCGCCCGTTTGGGGATCCTTCTCCATGATGAGGACGTCCTTCATGAATTCGTCCCACTTCTTCACGACGGGGCTCTCCGCCTGCACGCGCGCCGCATAGGCGATCCCCTTCTCGCATTCGTAATAGCCGAAGAGTTCGTCGCCCGCGCACCAGATCGTGTAATTGCAGATCCCCGCGCGCTTCAACACGTCCTTCATCTCCTGCCAGATCTCGTTGTGGCGGCGCACATATTCCGCCTTTTTGCCTTCCTTGATTCTTCCCTTCCATGCGTAACGTTCCATGTTTTCCTCCTTAAACAACAAGCCACAGCACGCCGAGCGCGGCGGCGAGCGTCGGAAGAGCGACCGTGACCCCGAGTTTCAAAAATTCTTTATATCCGAATTTCAGCCCGTGTCCGCGCAGAATGGAGCCGAACATCAGCCCCGCCAGCGCGCCGACGGGCGTGAAAAACGCGCCCAAATTGGATCCGATGACGGTGGCAAACACCGCGGGCAGACCCGCCCCCGCCTCGCCGATCACCGAGGCGAACAGCACGCTCATCGGAATGTTGTTGATGAGATTGGAGGCGAAAAAGGAGGCAACGCCGTATTTCGGCACCGACGCCTCCGTCCCGAGAAATTCTCCGAGCGCGGACGTGACGCCCTTCTGCCCGAGTACGACGATCATGACGAACATCGAGAGCATGAAGGGGACGAGCTGGTAGGGCGCCCGTTTCAGACAGCCCAAGAGCGCGCGCGGCTTTCTCCGCCGCACGAGGGCGTATCCCGCCGAACAGACGAACAGGCTCCCCGCCGAACAGAGCGCGACGAGCCACATTTCGAGATGAAGATACGACCCCGCGGCGAGCAGCACCGTGCACACGCCGAGATGGAGAACGCCGATCCACAGGAGCGGCTTTTCGGTGAGCGAAACGGGCTCCCCCTCCTCCTCGATCGGCGCGGAGAGCCTCTTGCGGAAGAGAAGATACAGCATGCCGAGCGCGACGCACCCCGCCGCGACCGTGGGCAGAATACTCACTTTGAGATAGCTCAGAAAGTCCACGCCGTACGCCGTCGCCAGATAGATGTTCGTGGGATTGCCGATGAGGAGCGCCATGCTCCATGTGTTCGCCGCGACAAATTCCGCCGCGAGATAGGGCATGGGGTCGATTTTCGCATTCTTCGCGAAGTAACAGATAAACGGCGTGAACGAGAGAATGATCACGTCGTTGCTCGTAAAGACGGTGAGCACGGAAACCATCAGATAGAGGAGAAAGAAGAGCCTCTTCTGTCCGCCCCGCGCACGCCGCAGCGCGACGCTCGCGAGAAAGCGGAAGAATCCGAGCTCATCCAAAAAGACGGAAAGAACCGTCATGGACAGAAAGAGCGCGAGAATTTTCAGGGGGTTGACCGCGCTGTCCTCGACAAGCGCCCTGCCGAGCGCGGGAAGATCCGCCTGTCCGCTCGCGAGCAATACGCACGCCCCCGCAAGCGCGATGACCCAATAACTGTCGATCCCGATCTTCCCGATCCGGATCTTGGGGAAAAAGAGCACGCCGAAGATCATCACAGCGACCGTCAGCGCGCAGATCACAACCGAAACGACCATTCGTCTCCCTTCCGCCCTCCGTGCGGGCGATCCGGGCGCGGCGCGCCCGTGCAAACGTCATTTCGTGCCGTACAGACGGTCGCCCGCGTCGCCGAGCCCGGGCAGAATGTAGCCGTGTTCGTTGAGTCCGCGGTCCAGCGTGGAGACATAGACACGGACGTCGGGATGCGCCTTTGCGACCGCCGCGATTCCCTCGGGGGCGGCGATGATCGCCATAAAGCGGATGTCACGGCATCCCCGCCTTTTGAGCGCCGCGAGCGCGTCGCAGGCGGATCCGCCCGTCGCGAGCATCGGATCGACCAGAAAGACCGTCTTTCCCTCGATCCCGTCGGGCAATTTGCAATAATATTCCCGCGGTTCGAGCGTCTCTTCGTCGCGGTACATGCCGATGTGTCCCACGCGCGCCGTGGGGAACACGCGGTGCACGCCGTTCACCATGCCGAGCCCCGCCCGCAGAATGGGAACGATGGCGACGCTCTCCTCGGGAACGCGGTACTGCACCGTCTTTTCGAGGGGGGTCTCCACTTCCACGGGGACGAGCGCGACGTCCTTCATGCTCTCGTACGTCATGACCGTCGTGATCTCCTCGACAAGTTCCCGAAACTCCTTCATGCCCGTATTTTTATCGCGCAGAATGGAGACTTTGTGCTTGATGAGCGGGTGATCGAAAATAAATACATTGGGATAAGATTCCATTGCTTCCTCTCCGAGCCGCAACGAAGCGGCGGCTCCGTAATCTTCCACACTATACCACATCGCGCCCGAAAAAGCAAGGATCATCACGCATTTCGCCCGAATTTTTCCCGGGCGGCGTGCGCGGCGCGCGGAAGAACGCTCTGAGGCTTGACAAACCGCCTTCCCTCTATTATAATATACTTAAACAGACCGGAGGTGCCGAAGATGAAGCTCAAACAAAGCCGTGCGGCAAGTTTTATCGCGGTTGCGCTCGTTTACGCGCTCGCCGTGTTCACGGGAGTGGGATGCTATCTGCTCCTTCCCCTTCCCTTCTGGCTCTCCCTGCTCATTGCGGACGTTTTTGCGACCTTGCTCGTCTTTTGTTTCAGTCTCCTCTTCGGAAACGCCTCGGTGTACGACCCCTATTGGAGCGTTCAGCCCATCGTCATTCTGATCGCCTTCTTTTCCGCCGCACAGCC
>CANRGR010000057.1 GCA_947630245.1 uncultured Clostridia bacterium
CCATAGAGCACGAGCCCCGCATAGGAATAGTCGGGACGTCTGTCCGCCTCGAACAGGGGGATCTTCGCCGCCGTGCCGTCCGAAATGAGCGCGGCGGGCGCCTCGTCCCCGAATTTCTCGGCAAGCAGGAGTTTGACGTCCGAAATGTTGTCCTTCGTCACGTCATAGACGACGAGCGGGAGAAAGAGCCCGTCCCCGCCAACGGAAAAGGCGGAGCGCGCCGTATATTCCCCCGAGATTCCCGCAATGCCGGCAAAGTAGGAGGCTTTGGATCTGCCGTCGATGAGCGCCGCACCGCCCGCAAGCAGGAGGAGCGCGGCGGCGTCCTCCGCGCCGCTTCCGTCCACGCAATAGCAGACGGAGCGATCCTTCCCCCGCCGCTTCACTTCGCCCGCGATCTTTTTCGCAAGCGTATCGTAATTTCTGCTCGTCTCGTAAAGAAAGTCCAGCGTCTCATAGGGGATTCCCTCGTCGTCAAGCGTCCGCACCGACGGAACCGCGGCGGTTCGCACGAGCGTTTCGTCCGCCCTGCACAGCGCCGCCTTCGCCCGCAGGGAGAGATCCCCCCGCTCCGTTCCGAGACTTACGACCGTGATCATATGCTTTCTCCTTCGGTTTTTTTACAGTATAAATCAAATCGAGAAAAAAAGCAATCAGATAACAGACGTTTGCCGCAATCGCCGCGCCGCCGATCGAGAAAACGGGCACGAGCGCGCGTTCGAGCGCAAACTTGGCGAGGACGGCAAGCAGCATCGCGCCCGCCGCCTTGCCCGCCCGTCCCATGCCCGTGAGACAGGCGGCGAGCGTGTTGACCCCCGAGAGCGTCGCCGCCGAGACGGAGAGCAGGCGAATCAGGGTTGCAAGGGTCTCCCGCTCCCCCGCGGGAAGAGAGGGATAGATGCGGGAGATCTGCCCCGCGAAGAGGAACGTCCCCGCCGCGCAGGGCAGGGCGAGCAGCATGGTGACGGCAAGCGCGCCCAGCGCACGGCGCCTTGCCTCCTCCGCGCCCGCGCGCGCCATTCCCGCCGAGACGGACGGCACGGACGCCGCCGAAATGCCATAGCAGAGGGTCGCGGGGAGATTGATGAGGGAGAGCGCGCTCCCCGCGAACAGCCCGTAGAGCGAAACGGCGCTTTCCGTTTGGGCGGAGAGAAGGCGGACGATCAAGACGCTGTCCACCGTCTGCGAGAGGGGCAGAAGCGCGCCCGACGCCATCACGGGGAGCGCGGAGAGGAGGATGTCCGAGACGGCAATCCGCCGCGGGGTGAGCGCGATCCGCCGCGGTTCGGCGCGGTAGCGAAGGAGAAGATAGCACAGTGCCGCCGCCTCCGAAAGGGTGACCGCAAGCAGACAAAAGGAGACGGCGCGGATGGGCTCGGCGCGGTAACGGTAGGCAAGCAGAAGTCCAAGCGCCGCCTTCACCGCCTGTTCGACGATCTCGGAGACCGCCGTGGGAACCATGTTGTTCCTGCCCTGAAAATAGCCGCGGATCACCGCGATGAGCGCGACGAGAAAGACGGACGGCGCGAGACAGAGATAGCAGGAAACGAGCCCGCTCTCCCCCTGCCATTCGCTCATACGGGGGGCAAGAACGCACATGACGAGCGATCCGCACAGCCCGAGCGCCGCAAAGAGACGGAGCGCGGAGAGCACCGTGCCGCGGCAGTCCGCGCCCTTTGCCGTCTCCCGTGCGATCATGCGGGAAAACGCCGCGGGAATCCCCGCGGAGGAGAACGTCAGAAGGACGCAGAAGAGCGGATACGCCATCTGGTAGAGCCCCATGCCGTATCCCCCGACGATCCCCGTGAGCGGAATGCGGTAGATCGCGCCGATCCCCTTTGCGAGAATGCCGCCGACGGACAGCACCGCGGCGGATCGCAAAAATTTGGTTTTTTTCATAAGTATCCGCCGACCCGTTGACGGTTCAAGGCGCACAATATGTCATTCCGAGCGCAGCCGAAGAATCTCTACCCTCTGTCATTCCGAGCCGTTCTAAATTACGTCATGTTGAGCTTGTCGAAACATCGCCTTGATTTTAAGACTATGGCGACTCTTCAACTGCGGCTATGCCTTCGTTCAGAGTGACGTAATAAGAACACCCCGTTGTTTTTCTGTCATTCCGACCCCCGAAGGGGGGAGTGAATCCCCTTATCCAAAGCGGACTGCGTACAAGGGGATACACTCGGGCTCCGCCCTCGGTATGACAGTGGAAGAGCTTCGCTCGGTCGTCGGTATGACAGCAGGAAACAGACAGGCATTCTCAATTACGTCATGTTGAGCTTGTCGAAACATCGCCTTGATTTTAAGACCTTGTTTTTCTGTCATTCCGAGCGCAGTCGAGGAATCTCCACCTTTATTATGAGATTTCTCCACTTCGTTCGCTTCGCTCACTTCGGTCGAAATGACAAAATGGGCGCTTTCTGTCATTCCGACCCCCGAAGGGGGGAGTGAATCCCCTCGGTCGTTGTTGGACAAGGGGATACACTCGCTCCGCTCGGTCGTCGGTATGACAGTGGAAGAGCTTCGCTCGGTCGTCGGTATGACAGCAAAGGCTTTCCCTTGTCGCCCCTCGCAGGGGAGATGTCACGAGCTTGCGAGTGACAGAGGGGTTTCTGAAACCCTTTTCCTCTCACTGCGTTCGAGGACTTCCCCTATAAGGGGCAGCAAGGCGCGGTGGCGAAAGCCGCGGCGCGCCATTTCAAAATATGTCATGTTGAGCTTGTCGAAACATCGCCTTGATTTTTTAAGACCTTGTTTTTCTGTCATTCCGAGCGCAGTCGAGGAATCTCCACCTTTATTATGAGATTTCTCCGCTTCGTTCGCTTTGCTCACTTCGGTCGAAATGACAAAACGGGCGCTTTCTGTCATTCCGACCCCCGAAGGGGGAGTGAATCCCCTCGGTCGTTGTAGGACAAGGGGATACACTCGCTCCGCTCGGTATGACAGTGGGTGCGGACTGCGTACAAGGGGATACACTCCTTCCTCGCTCCGCTCGGTCGTCGGTATGACAGTGGAAGAGCGTTGCTCGGTCGTCGGTATGACAGCTAAAAATCTTATGCGCGTTGGAAAACCACGCTTTTCCATAAGCGCCCACAATTTGCCGCATACCTGCGGCTTATTGTCCGATGAAACGAACGAGAGGACAGATAAGTTAAGACGTAATAGCACGTTTCCTCACGGAAATTCTTTACGAAGCGCGGCGGCGCGCCGCTTGCGGCAAGCCGCAAGCGAGCAAAGAATTTCGTGAACCTTACTCAAATTGATTTGCGATAATGTCCGACGTGAGGCGCGCGAGTTTGACCGCGGACGCCTCCATGATCGCGCCCTCGTCCGTCGAGAGGAGCACGACCGCGCCGAGGCAGTCCCCGCCCGCCACGACGGGCACGATGACCTGCGCCGTCACCGTGAGATCGCTGTCCGAGGCGATGGGCAGAATGTCCCCGCCCTCCGCCTTGTTCGCAAGATAGCTCCTGCGCGAGAGCATGACTTCCGTCATCTTGTCCGACACCGACTTCCCCGCGAGCGACTTTTTCCCCTGCCCGCTCGCCTGCAACACGCCGTCCGTGTCGCAGATGACCGCAAGATAGCCGCTCTGTTCGCTGAGCGACTTTGCCGTCCCCTTCGCGAATTGCTCGATGCTCGCGATCGGGGAATACTTCTTCAACATGAGTTCGTCGCGCTCGGTGAAGAGTTCCAGAGGATCCCCCTCCCGAATGCGCAGCGTTCTCCTTATCTCTTTGGGAATGACGACCCGTCCGAGTTCGTCGATTCTTCTCACAATTCCCGTTGCCTTCATAAAAACCTCCGTGTACTTTCAATATGCGGCGTTTTTTGGATTTCTATGCAAATTTTTGCGCCGCGGAGAATCCCGCCCGCCCGTTGACAAAAATCCGATCGTATTTTATAATTTTTTTGTAGAGGGGAACGCTCTCTTTCCCGACGAAGAAAGTATTGCGAATCTCCTTTCCGCGGCAACGTTCGTATGAGGAAAGCCGTATAAGCGCCGCGCCGCCTGCGAATTTTCGCAGGCGGCGCGGCGCTTTTTTCTCGATTATTTGCGGTATTCTTCCATGAGTTTCCCGAAGGCGGGAAGGCTGTGCTCGATGACGGAGCGTTCCACGCAGTAGGAGATTCTCACATAGCCGGGGACGCCGAAACTGTCGGACGGGACGAGCAGAAGCTCGAACTTTTTCGCCCGCTCCGAAAACGCCTTTGCGTCCGGCTCGGGCGATTTGACGAAGAGATAGAACGCCCCGTCCGGCGAGACGCATTCATAGCCGAACCGGACAAGCGCGCCGTACAGAAGATCGCGGTTTTCGCGATAGACGCCGAGATCCGCCGTTCTTCCGAGGCAGACCGAAACCGCGCGCTGAAAGAGGGCGGGCGCACAGACAAAACCCAGCCGCCGCCCCGCGCCCGAGATCGCCGCGAAGAGTTCCTTCGCGCCCGCGCAGTTCTTCGGCACGGAAAGATACCCGATCCGCTCGCCCGCGAGGGAGAGGGACTTGGAAAAGGAGTACAGAACCAACGTCTCCTTGTAAAAATTCGGCACGAAGGGCGGCGTCTTGCCGTAAGTCAGTTCGCGGTAAGGCTCGTCGGCGAGAAGATAGACGGGCTCTCCGCGCGCCTCGCTCGCCCTGCGGAGCACGCGGGCGATTCCCTCGATCTCCTCTTCGGAATACACGACGCCCGTGGGGTTGTTGGGGGAATTGACGATGACCGCCTTTGTGCGCGCCGTGATTGCGCCTTCGAGTGCGGACAGGTCGGGGCGGAATCCCTTTCCCGAGGGGACGACGACGCATTTTCCCCCCGCGCCCTCGATAAAGACGCGGTATTCGGGGAAGAAGGGCGCGATGACGATGACTTCGTCCCCCGCGTTGCAGAGCGCGCAGAGGGCGACGGTGAGCGACGCCGACGCCCCGCAGGTCATGTAGACGAGATCGGGATCGGTATCGGCGCCGAACCGCGATTTGAGATCGTCCGCAACCGCCTTCCGCACTTCATACAGTCCCGGGGCGGAAGTATAGCCGTGCAGCACCTGTCCCGGCACTTCGCGGAGCAGTCGCAGAATCTCCTCCTCCACGCAAGCCGGCGCGGGTACGCCGGGATTCCCGAGGGAAAAGTCGAACACGTTCTCCGCGCCGATCTCCCGTTTGCGCCGCGCGCCGTACTCGAAGAGTTCACGGATCACCGACCGCTCCTCTCCCAATGTTTGCATCTCTTTGTTGAACATCTCCGCTCCTCCGCTTATAACACTTTTTTCAGGAATTGACCCGTATAGCTGTTCTCCGCCGCGGCGACTTCCTCGGGGGAGCCCGCCGCCACGATCGTTCCGCCCCTGTCGCCGCCTTCGGGTCCGAGGTCGATGATATAGTCCGCCACCTTGATGACGTCTAAATTGTGCTCGATCACGATCACGGTATTGCCGCCGTCCCGCAAACGGAGCAGGATTTTGACGAGTTTATCCACGTCGAAGCTCGAAAGTCCCGTCGTCGGCTCGTCGAGAATGTAGACCGTTCTGCCTGTCGAGCGCTTCGAGAGCTCGGTGGCGAGCTTCACGCGCTGCGCCTCGCCGCCCGAGAGCGTCGTCGAACTCTGCCCGAGTTTGATGTATCCGAGCCCCACTTCGTTGAGAGTTGCGATCTTGTTGTAAATCGAAGAGACGGGACGGAAGAAGTCGCACGCCTCCTCAACGGTCATGTCGAGGACGTCCGCGATCGACTTGCCCTTATAGCGCACGTCGAGCGTCTCGCGGTTATAGCGCTTTCCGCCGCACACTTCGCAGGGAACGTAGACGTCGGGCAAAAAGTGCATCTCAATCTTCATGATCCCGTCGCCCTGACAGTTCTCGCACCGTCCGCCCGCGACGTTGAAGGAGAACCTGCCCGCCTTGAACCCCATCGTCTTGGAATCGGGCGTCGCCGCAAACAATTCGCGGATGGGAGTGAACACGCCCGTGTACGTCGCGGGATTGCTCCGCGGACTGCGCCCGATGGGAGATTGGTCGATTGCGATGACCTTGTCGAAATAGTTGAGTCCCGAAAAGTTCCCGCTTTTGCCGAAGGCGAGCCGTGCGCCGCCCAAATTGTTGGAGAGAATGGGCAGAATGATCTCGTTGACGAGCGACGACTTTCCCGAGCCGCTCACGCCCGTCACGAGCGTGAGAAGTCCCGCGGGGATCTCCGCCGTGAAGCCTTTGAGATTGTTCTGGCGGCAGTCCTCGACTTTGAGCCATCTTCCGTCCGGTTTCTTGCGCACGGGGGGCACGGGGATCTTCCGCCTTCCCGCGAGATAGTCGCCCGTCAGCGAGTTGGGCGCGTTCATGATGTCCTCCGCCGTGCCGCACGCCACGACTTCCCCGCCGTGGACGCCCGCAAGCGGTCCGATGTCCACAAGATAGTCCGCCGCGCGCATCGTGTCCTCGTCGTGCTCGACGACGATGAGCGTGTTGCCGAGATCGCGCAGTCCCTTCAAAGAGGCGAGCAGTTTCTCGTTGTCGCGCTGGTGGAGCCCGATGCTCGGCTCGTCGAGGATATACAAAACGCCCGAGAGCGCGCTGCCGATCTGGGTGGCGAGGCGGATGCGCTGGCTCTCGCCGCCCGACAGCGTCGCCGCCGACCGCGAGAGCGTGAGATAGTCGAGCCCAACGCCCACAAGAAAGTCGATCCGCGCCTTGATCTCTTTGAGAATGACATCCCCGATCGCGTGTTCGGTGTCGGAAAGGCGCAGTCCGTCGAGAAAGGCGCGGAGCGCGCCGACGGGAAGATCGCACGCCTCGGCGATGTTCTTCCCCCCCACCGTGACGGCGAGCGCCTCCTTTTTGAGCCGCTTGCCGTGGCAGAGCGTGCAGTCGGAAGTGCGCATGTACCGCTCGATGTCCCACTTCACTCCCTCCGAGGTCGTTTGGGAATATCTGCGTTCGAGATTGTTGACAAACCCCTCCCATGCGCTCTTGTAGGTTGAATGGAAGGAGCGGGTCTCGTAGGCAAGGTCGATCTTCTCCCCGTCGCTGCCGTACATGAGAAGGCGGTAGACGGAGTCGGGAAGATCCTTTACGGGCACGTCGAGGGAGAAGCCGTAGTGCTTGGAGAGCGCGGTAAGATACATCTGCGTGACCGTGGAGGAATCGAGATTCCAGCCGCTGATGCGGATTGCGCCGTCGCGCAGGGTCCTGGATTTGTCGGGACAGATGAGATCGGGATCGACCGCCTGCTTGAACCCGAGCCCCGAGCATTCGGGACAGGCGCCCCAGACGGTGTTGAAGGAGAAGAGCCGCGGCTCGATCTCCTCGATAGAGATCCCGCAGTCGGGACAGGAATAGCGGGAGGAATAGAGGGTCTCAATCCCGTCGCAGTCGATGACGACGAGCCCGTCCGCGAGTTTGAGCGCCATTTCGAGGCTCTCGGTGAGCCGTTTCAGCACGCCCGCCTTGACGACGAGGCGGTCCACCACGACGGAGATATTGTGTTTGATGTTCTTTTCGAGGCGGATCTCCTCCTGCAAGTCATAGAGAATGCCGTCGATCTTCACGCGGGCGTACCCGCTCTTGCGGTAGGAGGCGAGCTCCTTCGCATATTCCCCCTTTCTGCCGCGCACGACGGGCGCGCTCACGAGAATCTTGCTCCCCTCGGGCAGTTCCATGACGCGGTCCGCGATCTCGTCCACCGTCTGGCGGCGGATCTCCCTGCCGCAGTTCGGGCAGTGCGGGATTCCGATCCGCGCGTACAAAAGACGCAGATAGTCGTAGATCTCCGTCACGGTTCCCACCGTGGAGCGGGGGTTATGACTCGTCGTCTTTTGGTCGATGGAGATCGCGGGGGAGAGCCCCTCGATGGATTCCACATCCGGTTTTTCCATCATGCCGAGAAATTGGCGCGCGTAAGAGGAGAGGCTCTCCATGTAGCGGCGCTGCCCCTCGGCGAAGATCGTATCGAAGGCAAGCGTGGACTTGCCCGACCCGCTCACGCCCGTAAAGACGGTAAGCGAATTTTTCGGAATGCGGACGTCGATGTTTTTGAGATTGTTCTCTTTGGCGCCCTTTACAAACAAATAGTCTTTCATGTTCATGGTAGAATCACACCGGGTTGCGCGGGACGGGCGCGTCTTTGCGGACGGAGAGAATGTGTTTGACCGCCGCGTCGATCTGTCTCCAATTCGCGCCCCCGTAATAAATTTCCCCCGCGCGGGCGGCATTGTGCCGCGCGATCGCAAGCACGGCGGTCACGCCGCATGCCTGCGCGCCCAAACAGGCGGAGACGTTGTCGTCCACGAGGATTCCGATCCCGTGATCGGCGCAGTATTTGCCCTTGCCCTCGAACGGAATCTGGGCAACGAGTTCGTCGTAGGGGACGTGCCGCTTTTCCAGCCAATCGCGGCTCACCCGCTCGGGACTTGTGAACCATTCCTTGAATCTGCCCGTGAGAATCACGATCTCGTGCCCGAGCCTGCGCCAGCCTTCGAGCGCCTCGCGCGCCCCCTTGCGCAGTTCCGCGTCCGTAAACGCGACGATTCCGCCGCCCTCGCGGACGAACTTCGTCGCCTCCTCGTACGACCAATCATAGATCTTCGCGATCTCGCAGGAATCGGGACGTACAAGGCGGTAGGGAAGCCCGTTTCTGCGGATGTACTCCCCCGCCAGTTCCGCGCGCTTGACAATATTCAGGGTGTCGTCGATATCGACCGCGATTCTCATATGTTTTCCCCCGCTCCGTTCACGGATTTGAATTTGTTCTCATACGTTTTCTGAGTTCGTTGATGGTTTCGCGGATCTCGATCGCCCGCTCGAAGTCGAGCTGCGCCGAGGCGACCTTCATGAGAGCTTTCAGCTTCTCGATCTCCTCGGGAATGTCTTTGAGCTTGATATCCGCCGCCTTTTTGTTCTTGTCGGTGATCGCAAGCGTCGAACGGATCTCCTTGACGATCGTTTTCGGCACGATCCCGTGCGCTTCGTTGTACTCCTGCTGTTTCTTCCGGCGGCGGTTCGTCTCGCCGATGGCGCGCTCCATGCTGCCCGTCATCTCGTCGGCGTACATGATCACCCGCCCCTCCGCGTTCCGCGCGGCTCTGCCGATCGTCTGCACGAGCGACGTCTCGCTCCGCAAAAATCCCTCCTTGTCGGCGTCGAGAATCGCCACGAGCTTGACTTCGGGAAGGTCCAGCCCTTCGCGCAGGAGATTGATGCCGCAGAGCACGTCGAATTCGCCGTTTCTGAGCCCGTTGATGATGTCGATCCGTTCGAGCGTGTCGATATCCGAGTGCATGTAGCGCACCTTCACGCCGTTTTCTTTGAGATAGTCGGTGAGCGACTCCGCCATCCGCTTGGTGAGGGTGGTGACGAGCGTCCGCCCGCCGCTCTTTGTCACGGTGTGGATTTCGGAGAGAAGATCGTCGATCTGTCCCTTCGTCGGCTTGACGGTGACGGGCGGGTCGAGAAGTCCCGTGGGACGGATGAGCTGTTCGACCGTCTGTCCCGCCTGCCCGAGCTCGTAGGGCGCGGGCGTCGCCGAGACGCAGATGAGCTGCGGGATCCGCTCGTCGAATTCCTCGAAGGTGAGCGGACGGTTGTCGAATGCCGACTTCATGCGGAATCCGTATTCCACGAGATTGATCTTGCGCGCGAGATCGCCGTTGTACATCGCGCGGATCTGCGGCAGGGTCATGTGGCTCTCGTCGATAAAGACGAGGAAGTTTTCGGGGAAATAATCGAGAAGGGTAAAGGAGGGCTGTCCCGGGGCTCTGCCGTCGAAATAGCGGGAATAGTTCTCGATGCCCGAACAGTAGCCGATTTCGCGCATCATTTCGAGATCGTGCTCCGTCCGCTGGCGGAGGCGCTGCGCTTCGAGGAGCTTGCCCGCGTCCTCGAACGCCTTCACTTCGCCGTCGAGATCGCGCTCGATCATGGAGAGCGCCGAGGAGAGCCGTTCGCTCCCCACCGCGTAGTGGCTCGCGGGAAAGATGACGGCGTGCGACAGGCTCGAAACAACTTTGCCCGTCACGACGTCCTCCTCGCCGAGGGAGTCGATCTCGTCGCCGAAAAACTCGACGCGGATCGCCACTTCCGAGTTGGAGGCGGGAAAGATCTCCACGATGTCCCCGCGCACGCGGAAAGTGGAGCGCTTGAAATCCATATCGTTGCGGGAATAGTGGATTTCGACGAGCCGCCGCAGCAGGTCGTCGCGGTTCATCTCCTGCCCGGGGCGCAGGGAAATCCCGAGGCGGAAAAATTCCTCGGGCGCGCCGAGCCCGTAGATGCAGGACACCGAGCTGACGACGATGACGTCGTCCCGCTCGCCGAGCGAACAGGTTGCCGCGTTTCTCAGTTTGTCGATCTCGTCGTTCATCGAGAGATCTTTTTCGATATAAGTATCCGTCGAGGGAATGTAGCTCTCGGGCTGGTAATAGTCGTAATAGGAGACGAAATACTCCACGCGGTTGTGCGGGAAAAATTCCCGGAACTCGCCCGCAAGCTGTGCGGCGAGAGTCTTGTTGTGCGCGATCACGAGCGTGGGACGTCCGACGTTTTTGATGACGTTCGCCATTGTGAACGTCTTGCCGCTCCCCGTCACGCCGACGAGGACCTGCGTGCGGATGCCGTCGAGAACGCCCTCCGTGAGCTTTTCGATCGCCTCCGGCTGGTCCCCCGTGGGGGAAAACGGAGACACTAACTGAAATTCGAAATGTTCCATACCGTTCCGTCCGCCCGTCTCCGTTTTACGGACGGAGAAGGGCTATCTGAAAATCACTTTGAGCAGAATCCCCACCAAAAAGGTGATGACCGCGCCGATTGCGGCGACCGCCCAGCGGAAACACACGCTCCGTTTGCGCTGATAGTCGCTGCGGCGGAAATTCAGCCCCGCCTCGCGCATGTGGATGACGTACGTCTTTTCCCCCTTGCGGTCCGATTCGACGAAGTCGAAATATCCGTCGAGGGCGAGGGAGGAGAGCAGCCGTTCGAGCGCGGGCTCGTCGTACTTCCCGCGGGCGGGCAGCACGGCGGACAGCTCGGAAGGGGAGACGAGAAAGCGGTCCTTCCCGCCCGACAGCTCATAGACGGCGTTCATCACTTCGCATTCCTTGCGATTGAGCTTATCGTTGATCATGCTCCCCCCATCGGGAGAAAGCGCGCGATGAGAAGGACGAGCAGTGCGCCCAAAAAGGCGCCGAAAAAGGCGCCCGCCGCCGTCATGAGGAGCATTTCCCTGCGGCGGCGTTTCAGATCGGTGCGCTCTTCCCGCGCCGTCTCGAAATACAGCCTGCCGTCGGGAAGAGGACAGAGGCAGTACTGTCCTCCGTCCGCGTATTTCACGTCGATATATCCCCGTTCTTCGAGATAGGCGATCATGCGTTGCAGTTCCTCGCCGCCCACGCCCGCCGAAACGGGAAAGCAGGACAGAAGTTCCGACTCCTCGACGATCTTATATCCGCCCGTGCAGAGCGTGTTGATGCGGTTGAGCAAACGGCTCGAACGTACGTCCAACATACTTTCTCCGAAAGCAGTATGAACGATTCCGCCCGTTTCGATTCCTCCCGCCCGCGCGGCGGATTCTTTGCGGATTATTTGTTGAAGTTATCTTTTAGGGAGACGATCTCCGAGAGCACGAGCACTCCCCCGTCCGTGCATTTTTTATAGTACCCCGTGCGCATGAGCTGGAACGCCGTCCCCTCCGCCGCCTCGGCGAGATAGGGCTCCGCCTTGCCGCGGAAGATGTGCTCGCTGTCCCCGTTCATCCGCTCGGAGAAGTCCTGTCCCGGATAGTCCGCGTCGCGCAGAAGATGCTCGTATCTGCGGATTTCGACGTCCTTGCAGGAATTTGCCTCCACCCAATGGACGACCCCCTTCGCCTTGACGCCGCTCGTATCCGATCCGCTCCGCGAATCGGGAAGATAGGTCGCCTTGACTTCGACGACGTTGCCGTGTTCGTCCGTGACCGCCTCGTCACAGCGGACGATGTAGGCGTTTTTCAGACGCATGTATCCGCCGATCTTGCCGCGGTAATATTTGGGAGGCGGATCGAGGGAGAAATCGCTCCGCTCGATGTAGAGCTCCTTCGAGAACTTCACTTTTCGGGTGCCCGCGTCGGGATCCGTCTGGTTGATCTCGAAATCGACTTCCTCCTCGCCCTCGTAATTTGTGACGGTGAGGCGGATGGGGTCGACGACCGCCATCGCGCGCGGGGCATGGGCGTTGAGATAGTCCCTCACGACCGCTTCGAAATAGCCGATTTCGCACTCCGAGTTGGCTTTGGCGACGCCGATGCGCGCGCAGAAGTCCTTGATCGCCTCCGCAGGCACGCCGCGGTTGCGAAGTCCAGCGAGCGTGGGCATTCTCGGGTCGTCCCAGCCGTGCACGGAGCCGTCTTCGACGAGCTTTTTCAAATACCGTTTGCTCATGACGAGGTTGGTGACGTTGAGCCGCGCAAACTCGATCTGCCGCGG
>CANRGR010000058.1 GCA_947630245.1 uncultured Clostridia bacterium
TTCCTCGTCCTATCCGCAAATTTGTATTAACCTTTCTTTTCGAATTTTCTCTTTGCCTTCTGTACTTCGTCTCTCCATGCACCCGGCATCCCCCTACCCGAGGAATCCCTTCCGCATGTTAAAACGTTTCTTGCTATGCAGTTGTCAATCTGCGGAATCCCGGCACACAGCCGGGGCTTTTCTATGAAAAAGCACGCTGTCTTAAAGGCAGCTTATACATATTAGCATGATTCTTTTTTTTAGTCAAGCGATTTTGAAATTATTTTCGCACTTTTTTGCCGAATTTTTGCGGAATTTTTTTGTCCCCAACGGGTTGATTTTCGCGCCCGCAAAAACCACAAGATGTTGGGAAAATCCCGTTTATTCGACGGGAAAATCGCCGTCGTTACAGCGGACGATGAGCCCCTCTTTGACGTTTTTGTTCCATTCCTGTCCCTTTGCGACGGAGAGCCACTGCGTGTGCGATCCGTTGTACACAATGACGGTCAGCGACGTGCAGTCGCGGAAGGCAAAGTCGCCGATGGAGACGAGACTTTTGGGCAGAGAGACCGACAAAAGCCGATCCCTGCCGAGGAAGGCGTAATCCCCGATCCGCAGGACCCCCTCGGGCACTTCCGATTTGTTCCCGCCGACGAGCACCGTCTTGTCCTGCCGCGCGATGAGACAGTTCCCCTCCGCCATAAAGAAGGGATTGTCCTCCGCCGCCTCGATCTCCGTCAGAGAGAAACAGCCGTAAAACGCCGACGTGCCGATATCGGCGAGCGCGCTCCCGACCGAGAGCCTGCGCGCCGCGTCGCAACTGTAAAATGCGTTCTCGCCCACCGAGCGGAGCGAATCGGGCAAGACGATCTCCGAAAGCCCGCAGCCGCGGAACGCGTTCTCGCCGATCGAGACAAGCCCCTCGGGAAGGCGGATTCCGCCGAGCATGAAACAGTCCTCGAACGCGCCGTCGCGGATCTCTTCGAGCGGCGCATAGAGCGCGAGCGCGCGGATCTCCTCGTGCCCGCGGAACGCCTCTTCCCCGATCCCGAGAACGGGAAGCCCGTTGTGATAGTACGGAACGACGACTTCCGACCGCGGTTCGAGAAGGTCGGTGAGCAGATACCCCGCCGCCTCCCCGTCTTTGATGACGAGCGAAAACAAAAGTCCCTCCGTCTCCTCCACCTTCATCGAACAGACGGTACAGCGGTTGTCGCGGTCCCAGTGATGCGCGCCCGACGCGGGCAATTCGCGCGTTTCGGAGGCGCCGCAGAGCGGACAGGTGCGCGTCTCCTCGCCCGCAGACGTGCAAGTCGGCGTCACGGTCGTGCGGAATGCGCCGAATTTGTGACCCGTTGCGGGAATCGGGACATCCTCCTGCGTTCCGCAGCGCAGACAGACTTTCCTGAGGACGCCGCTCTCGGTGCAGGTTGCGTCTTTGAGAATCTCCTCCGAGCTGTTGTGCCCGAGCGCGGGGATCTTCGCGTCCGCCAAAGGCTGTTCTCCCGCCTCGTCGAGAAAGGTCTCGCCGCAGTCGCGGCAGCGCCAATGCGCGACATTCCCCTCTTGCAGACAGCTTGCCTGTACCGCTTCGATAAATTCGTTGGTATGCGCCGCGCCGCAGGAACTCCATCCCGCAACGGACGCGGCTCCCATGCAGACGCCGAGCGCCGCCGATATGATTCTTCTTTTGTGCGTTTTCATTTCCGACCCCTAATCGTAAGCACAATAAATTATAGCAAAACAGGCGTTGTCTGTCAATGCCCATTTTGCATTCTTCTCAAAAAAGAGTCGGTTTTGCCCTTTTTGCGGTCGGTTCCGTCAGGACGGATCGGACGAAAAGAGGGGCGTGGAGAGATAGCGGTCGCCCGAATCGGGGAAGAGCACCACGATCGTCTTGCCCGCATTTTCACGGCGTTCCGCGAGGATTGTCGCCGCACGGAGCGCGGCGCCCGACGAAATTCCGACGAGAATCCCCTCCTCTCTGCCGAGCGTCCTGCCCGTCTCGAACGCCTCCTCGTTTCCGATCGCGATGATCTCGTCATAGATGCCCGTGTCGAGCACCTTCGGCACAAATCCCGCGCCGATCCCCTGAATCTTGTGCGAGCCCGCAACGCCGCGGGACAGGACGGGCGAGGAGGCGGGTTCGACCGCTACGATCTTCACCGCGGGATTTTTCTCCTTCAAGAATTTTCCCACGCCCGTGACCGTTCCGCCCGTGCCGACGCCCGCGACGAAGAGATCCACTTTTCCGCCCGTGTCCTCCCAAATTTCGGGACCCGTTGTCTCGTAATGGGTCTTGGGATTGACGGGATTGTCGAATTGGCGGGGAATGAAACTGTCCTTGATTGAGGCGGAAAGTTCCTCCGCCTTCGCAATCGCGCCCTTCATCCCCTTCGCGCCCTCCGTGAGCACGATCTCCGCGCCGTATGCGGACAGCAGTTTCCTGCGCTCGATACTCATCGTCTCGGGCATGGTCAGAATGACGCGGTATCCCTTCGCCGCCGCCACCGCGGCGAGCCCGATCCCCGTATTCCCCGACGTCGGCTCGATGATGACGGAGCCCGCTTTCAGCTTCCCCGTCTCTTCGGCGTCCTTGATCATGGCGAGCGCGATTCTGTCCTTGACCGATCCCGCGGGATTGAAATATTCGAGTTTTGCGACGATCTTCGCGTTCAACCCCCGCTTTTTTTCGTAGTTTCCGAGCTCCACGAGCGGCGTCTTTCCGACGAGCTCGGTGACCTGTCTGAAAACCATTCTCTTCTTCTCCTTTCTTTCGATTTCTATTTCACCTATTCCCTATCGGAATAGTATGGAATTATTGTAAACAGAATGCCCGCCGCTGTCAAGCGTTTTGCGGGCAAACGATGAAATTTTTCCGCTTTTTTTATTATATGACGTAATTATCGCCCGATGTGCGGCTGTCGAGCAGCGTTTGCAGGGTGACGGACGTCAAATACTCTTTGATGACGCGGGCAAGTCCCTCCCAGAGTCCGCGCACGGCGCAGTCCTCCTCGCGCGGGCATACCCCGCTCTCCGCGCCGCATCCCACGGGGGAGATGCTGCCCTCCGTTTTGGTCAGAATCTCCGCGATCGTGTAATCGCACGGCTCCTTTGTGAGCGAATAGCCGCCCCCCGCGCCGCGCACCGAATGGAGCAAGCCGCCCTTGACGAGGAGGGACGCGAGTTGTTCGGTGTACTTTTGCGAAATCTCCTGACGCTCGGCGATGTCCTGCGTGCGCACCGCCCCGCCGCCGCCCCGTTCGGCGACGTCGAGCAAAATGCGCACCGCATATCTTCCCTTTGTCGAAATTTGCATTCTTCCTACCTCTCTTCGGCGGTCTGCGCGCCCGCGTTTTCATGCTCTTCCTTCGCGTGGAAATAGCGGACGTAAGACTTATGGCAGTAGCGGCAGACCTCATTGTCCGAGGCGGGCGGCGCCGAGAAATCGTATTCGCCGTTCACCCGCCAGCCGTTGAGCAAAGACGTGCGGATCGCGTCCGCCGGACAGAGGAACGCGCATCCCATACAGCCCACGCACGAGCCGCCGAATTTCGGCTTTCCGTTCACGATGCGGATGTTCCCCTGCGGACAGCGGCGTTCGCACAGCCCGCAGCCCATGCAGGCGGACGAGACGTGAAACGTCCTTCCGATGAGGGGCATGGCGGGATGTTCGATCCGCAAGACGAAGGAGACGAGCCGGCGGACGGGTCCCACGCGGCAGATCTGCCCGCCGCCCGAGATGACCGCGTCCGCCGCGGAGGAGAGCCCGAGATCGACGGTGCGGTCCATGCGCGCCGCCATGCCCTCCGAATGGCGGAAAATGATGTTGTAGGGCATGACGAAATGGATCTCGCCCTTCACCGCATATCCCCTGCGGCGGAGAATCCTGCGCGGGGAGATGCCCGACGCGTCGTTGAGACGGAGGGGTTCTCCGGACGTGCGCAAAAGATAGACGGGAACTTCCGATTTCCCTCCGCGGATCCGAGGCAATTTTTTGAGAAATTTCAGCATGGCGGCGGGGGCGTTGAACGCATGCACGGGATATGCCGCGATCACGCGGTCGTACCCGCACGGCGCGGGCGGCGCACTGCGCTTCGTCACGAGATAAATCTCCGCCTCATGCCCGCGGTTTTCCAGCTCCTGTGCCAATTTTTCGCATACCCGTCTCGTGTTTCCCGTGCCCGAGAAGCAATAAAACATGATCTTCATTTGTCCCACCGCCGCATCTCCGGCTTTCCGTTTTTGCCGTAATCATAGGTGACGTTCTCGTCTTGTCCGTGCGAATCGTACCACACCTGCGCGAAGAACGGGCTGTCCTTCGCGAGGCGGTCGAAGTCCCACGGCGTCGGCTGACAGCACTCCGGACACCAATGCCCGCCTTTGAGGACGGTGAACGGCGTGAGTTCGAACGTATGCCCGTCGTGACATTTCCACGTCAGTTTTTCGTAGGCGCCGCGGTATTCCGCCGAGACGCATTCCCCGCCGCGGAACTTTGCCGCCGAGCGCATGTCGTCCATTCCCCATGCCTCCGCCGGCTTGCTCTCGTCGTACCCGTGGTCGAGGAGAAGTCCGCGCGCCTTCGCGTTTTCCACAGAGCGAAGCGCGTCGAAATCGCCGAAATCGCCGCGGGAGAGGAGCTTGACGTCCTTCCACGATTGGGGCGCGGGCGCATTGCCGAACGTCGCAAAGACGCGCGCCGCGTCGCCGTTTTTCTTCCAACGGTAGGGCGAATTGGGATGATTGCGGAGCCGCCGGAAGAGGAACAGGTCAATGAGCGGTCTCGGGACGAATTTCCCGAGCGCATACAGTTTGTGATGCCTTCCGATCTCCTTCCAATAGGACGTGGGGTCGTCCCGCTGATAGCCGAACAGCTCTTCGAGTTCGCCGCCGTCCGCAAACCAGAGTCCGTGGAAATTGCGCGCCGCGAGCCATTCGGGACGGAAAAATTTTTCCGCGCTGCCGCCGATGATCGAAAACCCGTCTTTGAAGGTATCGTATCCCGTCTGCATCGCCTTCTTGCCCGCGCCGATGTTGTAGATCTTGTTCCAGAACGTTGGGATCTCCCCCTTTCCGTCCCGTTCGAAGACGCGTTTCAGAAGATACCCGCTGTCCCGCGAGCTCACCCATTCGAGGGGCGCGTTGAGGCAGGTGTGGAACATGAGCCCGTCGCTGATGTTGTCGTGCATCATGTTGGGATGGAGCATCGCCGTCTGGCGGAGGACGGCAAAGCAGTTGAGCCCGGCTTCGAGGCAGTACCGTTCCCCCGCAAGTTTGTGCATGGCGTACGCGTCGAACGCGCTGACGAGGAGCGGATCGCCCACCCGCCCGAACGGGTGTTTTTCGTTGCGGTTACCGTAGAGCGCAACCGTGGAAATGTGAATGTATTTGGGCTGGGGAAAGGTCGCTTTGACGGCGTTAACGATGGCGACCGCGCCGCGGTAGTTGCATTCCTCGCTGTCGCGGAAACTCGCGTCCGAGCGGGGCGGAATCACCGCCGCCATGTGGAGAACGTAGTCCATTCCCTCCGCGAGGCGTTTGCAGATCTTCTCGTCCGCCACACTGCCGCGCAGAATCCCGATCCGCTTCCCGTACCGCCCGAGGTACTGTTTTGCAAGTTTATCGTTCTTCTTTTTCGGCGAGAGCAGGACGCGGACAAACTCCACTTCGGGAAGTTCCATCGTCTGTTTGAGGACTTCCCTGCCCATATTCCCGCTCGTGCCGGTCATTGCGATCTTCATATCGTCCCTCGTTTGTAAAATTTCATATCAAAGTATAGTGGATTTGAAAGTGCTTGTCAACCGTGTAACGGAATTTTATGACAAATGTTTTCGAAAAAGAAAACCGATACGCTTTGTTCTCTCCCTATCCCCCTGCGTCATTCCGAGCGCACAATATGTCATTCCGAGCGCAGCCGAGGAATCTCAACCTTATTATTATGAGATTTCTCCGCTTCGTTCGCTTCGCTCACTCGGTCGAAATGACAATAATGGGCGCTTTCTGTCATTCCGAGCCCCGAAGGGGGGGAGTGAATCCCCTTGTCTAAAACGGACTGCGTATCAGGGGATAGACCTTGTTCTCCTTTGTCATTCCGAGCGCAGCCGAGGAATTCCACTACCTGTCATTCCGAGCGTAGCCGAGGAATCTTCACCACCTGTCATTCCGACCCCCGAAGGGGGGAGTGAATCCCCTCATTCAAAGCGGACTGCGTATGAGGGGATACACTCCTTCCTCGCGTTGCTCGGTCGTCGGTATGACAGTGTAATTTCCTTAAATCCTCATGCGCGGAGCAGGGTTCCCCTGCGGCAGCGCACACAATTTGCCGAATCCTTTCGGCTTGTTGTCCGATGAAACGAACGAGAGGACAAATAAGTTAAGGCGATATAGCACCTTTCCTCACGGAAATTCTTTACGAAGCGAGCGCAGCGAGCGAGCAAAGAATTTCGTGAAGATGCAAAGAATTTCGTGAATTGAGGCAAGCAAGCAATTTCGTGAATTTTTTCGTGAACTATCACCTTTTCATTGTCAGTGAAATGCGTCCCTTCTTTTCGTCCACTTCCTTGACCCAAACGGTGACGACCTGTCCCACGGACAGCACTTCGGAGGGGTGCCGGATGAATCTGTCGCAGATCTCGGAGATGTGCACGAGCCCGTCCTGATGAACGCCGATGTCCACGAACGCGCCGAAGTCGATGACGTTCCGCACCGTACCCCTCAATTCCATGCCCGGTTTGAGATCTTCGATTCCGAGGACGTCCGTGCGCAAAACGGGCGCGGGCAGTTCGTCGCGGGGGTCGCGCCCCGGCTGTTTGAGTTCGCGCGCGACATCGAACAGCGTGGGAAGTCCCACGCCGCAGGCGACCGCCGCCTTCTCCTCGCCGAACGCATGAAGCCGCTCCATGAGATGTCCGAGCGAACCTTCCCTGACGTCGTCCATCGTGTATCCGAGCAGGGAGAGCAGTTTCTCCGCCGCCGCGTACGATTCGGGATGAACCGCCGTGTTGTCGAGCACCTGCGCGCTCTCGGGCACGCGCAAAAAGCCCGCGCACTGTTCGAACGCCTTCGCGCCGAGCTTCGGCACGTTGAGAATCTCCCTGCGGGAAGTGAACGATCCGTTCTCCTCGCGGTACTTCACGACGTTTTCCGCCGTGGCGGAGTTCAGACCCGCCACGCGCGCGAGCAGGGGCGCGGAAGCCGTATTTACGTCCACGCCCACCGCGTTCACGCAGTCCTCCACGACCCCGTCGAGCGCCTCGGAGAGCCGTTTTTCGGGCATATCGTGCTGATATTGTCCCACGCCGATCGACTTGGGGTCGATTTTGACGAGTTCGGCAAGGGGATCCTGCAACCGCCGCGCGATGGAGACCGCGGAGCGCAGGTTGACGTCGAACTCGGGAAATTCCTTCGCCGCGAGCGGCGACGCCGAATACACCGACGCGCCCGCCTCGTTGACGATGATATAGCTCACGTCCCCGCCTTTGAGCTCTTTCAGAAGCTCCACCGTCATTGCCTCCGTCTCGCGGCTCGCCGTGCCGTTCCCGATTGCGATGTGGCGGACATGGTATTTTTCGATGAGCGTTTTGAGTTTTGCGATGCACTCCCGTTTCTGCCGCTCGCCGTAAGTGGGATAGACGACGTCCGTGGAGAGCACTCTTCCCGTGCCGTCCACGACCGCGACCTTACATCCCATCCGATAGCCGGGATCGAGCCCCATCGTCACAAATCCCTTGACGGGGGGTTGCATCAGAAGCGGGCGCAGATTGAGCGCAAACTGTCCGATCGCGCCCTCGCACGCCCGTTCGGTGAGCATGGCGCGGATCTCCCGCTCGACGGAAGGCGCGATGAGGCGGTCGTACCCGTCCTCTGCCGCCGCTTTGACGAACGCCGTCGAGGCGCAGGCGGGTTTTTTGACGACCTGCGAAAAGACGAGCCCGAGCGCGCCCTCGCGGTCGGTCTCCACCGAGACTTTGAGAATCCCCTCCCGCTCGCCGCGGTTGATCGCAAGCACCTGATGTCCCGCGATCCTGCCCGCCGACGCCGTGAATTTATAGTAATTCCGATAGACCGAATCCTCGGGATTTTTCTTTGCCGCAACGGACGTAACGTCCCCGCGCGCCATCCAGAATTCGCGCATTTTGCCGCGCACCGCCGCGTCGTCCGAAATCATCTCGGCGATGATGTCGCCCGCTCCCCGCAGGGCGTCCTCCACGGTATTGACTTCCTTTTCGGGATTCAGATACGCCTCTGCCGCCTCCTCGGGGCGGGGACAGTCCGCATTCTGCGCAAACAGCAGTTCCGCAAGCGGTTGAAGCCCGCGCTCTCTTGCGACCGTCGCGCGGGTGCGCCGTTTCTGTTTATAGGGACGGTAGAGATCCTCGACCTGCGCGAGCGTCTCCGCCGCCTCGATCTGCTCTTTCAGCTCCTGCGTGAGCTTCCCCTGTCCCTCGATCGCGCCCAACACTTCCCCCTTCCGCGCTTCGAGATTGCGCAGATAGCCGAGTCGGTCCGCAAGGGTGCGGATGGTCTGGTCGTCCATCGCCGCGTGCATCTCCTTGCGGTAGCGCGCGATGAACGGGACGGTGTTCCCCTCGTCGAGCAGCGTGACGACGTTTTTTACATGTTCTTCCTTCTTGCCGAGCTCTCTTGCGAGCGTTCCGATAATATCCATTTCTTCTCCTTTCAGCTCTGTATATCTTATCACACGCGCACGGATTGATCAAGAAAATTTTCGCCCGGGCGCGGGATTTTTTCTCTTTTTGACGCGGGACGCCCTTTTTTCCTTGCATAATTTTGAGATTCATGCTACAATATTTGAAAAAAAGAGGTGTCCTTTATGAAAAAATACGGGAAATTGTTCACCGTTTTCCTTCTCACCCTTGCGGCGGCGCTCTGTCTGTTCGCCGGATGCGGGGACGGCACGACCCCCGGACAGAACACGGGCGAAAATCCGGGCGGGACAGGCGGCAATCCGTCCGGCGGAACAAGCGAGCCCATCGTCTATTCCGTCTCCGTTGTATCTCCCTACGGCATTGCGATCGACGGAGTCACCGTGAAATGGGGGAACGAATCCGCCGTCACCGATCAGGCGGGCAGGGCGGAAAAGACGCTGCCCGAGGCAGAATATACCGTCACGCTCGAAAATCTGCCCGACGTATATACCTTCGACTCCGTAAAGACGTCCGCGTCGAATGCGAACGTCACCGTCCGCCTCAAACACAAGAGCGAGCCGCAGGAGGGCAAACTGCTGTACACGGTTCGCGTCGTCCTTGCGGACGGCACGCCCGTTCAAGGCGTGAGAGTGGAGCTGTGCATCGACACGGACGGGGAGGGCGGAATCTGCGTGCCCTTCCGGAATGTCACCGACGCGCGCGGCGAGACGTATGCCGAACTCGACGCAAACCAATACAAGGGCAAGATCATCTCGCCCAAGAATACTTACTCCTATGAATCGGACGAAGAGGACTATTACATCGGCGGGATTGCGACCGCCGAGGCGCCCTATCTCCTTATCAGCGTCGAAAAAATCTGATTGCCGGACGGCAAAGCGCCGCCCTGTCTCCCGTGGGAGACAGGGCGGATTTTTTATGGGTTACAGGAGCGAGAGAACCGCCTCTTCGAGGGTTTCGTACGATACGCTCGACGAATAGAGAAACCGCAGCGTCCCCTCGCGGTCGAGCACCGCCGTCATCGGCAGCGGACCCGTGCCGCCCAGCGCGCGATAGACGTCGTTTTCCTCCGTAATGTGCAGGAAGCGGGAGCGGTACGCCGTCCAGCCGAGCTCCTCGATCGCCGCGAGCGCGTCCTCGGGCGGTTCGAGCAGATCGCCGTCGATGATCGCGACGACCACGTCCTCCGCATAGACGTTTTGCAGACGTTCGAAATCGGGAATCTCCTTCACGCACGAGCCGCACCACGTCGCCCAGAAATTCATCACGAGAACTTTGCCGTGCTGTGCGTGAACCGAGAACGTCCCCTCCCCGCCGAGATCGAAGGGAAGGCGATAATCGGGCAGGACGTCCCCCACTTCGTAGATCTCCTTCTGCGTTCCGTCCTTCGCCAAAAAGTTATAATACACGAGCGCGCCCGCGAGCGTGAGAAGCGCCAACGTCCACGCCGCGATCCGAAGCAGGGTTTCCCTTCCGATCTTTTTGCGCCGCCGATTTCCCGCGGTCTCTTCCGGGGGAGCGGACGATTGCATCTCCTCCGCCGAAGCGGACGCCGAAGCGGGAGAAGAGACTGCCGCCGGGAGCGCCGCGACGGGCGACGCGGAACGAAGATTCACTTTCTCGGTCTCCGGTTCCGCCTCCACCGCATTCTTGTGAAGGAACAGTTTGCTCCCCTTCCACGAGATGGCTTTGGCGGGGCAGACGTCGATACATTCCCCGCAGTTGATGCACTCGTGATCGCCCACCCGCCTGATGTCCATCTTACAGCGGTCGACGCAAAGTCCGCAGTCGGTGCACTTATTCTTGTCGAGCTTGACCCCGAGGAGGGCGATTCGGTTGAACAGACCGTAAATCGCGCCGAGGGGGCAGAAGAAGCGGCAGAAAAAGCGGAAAATGAACACGCTCGCCACGAGAAAGACGACCATGATGCAGAATTTCCACGCAAACAGCGGTCCGAGCTGGGCATAGAGATCCGCGCGGTTCAACAGCAGTCCGAGCGCGCCGCCGAACGTCCCCGCGGGACAGATGAATTCGCAGAACCCGGGCGTGGGATTCACGGCGCCGTAGGAGAGCGGAATCGCCACCGCAAAGACGATGAGAATCACATACTTGAAATAGGAGAGAATGCGCGTCATGCGGCTCTTTTTGAGTTTGGGCGTCTTGATCTTGTAGGTGAGATCCTGCACGAGCCCGAAGGGACAGAGGAAGCCGCAGATCGTTCTGCCGAGCAGAAGCCCGAACAGAATGAGAATGCCGAACACATAGTAGGGCGCCGTCGTGCCCGATTTGGCGAGCGCGTTTTGAAGGGCGCCGAGCGGGCAGGAGCCCACCGCGCCGGGACAGGAATAGCAGTTGAGTCCGGGCACGCAGAGATATTTCGTATTTCCCTGATAGATGTTGCCCGTGATGTAGCCTTTGAGATTGGCGTTGAAAAGAAGCGCCGCATACAGCTGGATGAGCCTGCGCTTGGACGGTTTATGACGGCTCCACCAGCCCTTTACGTTTGAAAAGAACTTCTTCATGGCGCGCTCCTCAACCCAATCCGATGCACTGCGTGCAGATCATGATCGCCTTTTGCAGAACCGCGCGCACGCCGTCCCATTCGACGATGCCGACGACGAGAAGAATCACGCCGACGGCGCCCGCCGCAAGTCTCAGCGCAAGGAGCGTCCAACGGCTTCCGATCGCCCCTTCCGCCGCCGCACGAACGCGCGCAAGACGGGACAGTTCGTCTCCCCGCTCCGCCGCAAGCAGCCGCTTGACGGACGGGAGCGTCTTTTTCGCATAGACGCTTTCAAATGCCGCCGCGCCGCAGAGCAAAACAAACGCCGCCGCGACCCAGGGAAAGACATTTTGAAGGAGCGCGATCGCGTCGTCCGCCGCTCCCGCCGCGCTGCCGAAGTGGGACGGATCGCAGAGATACGCGATTCCCATTCCCGCCGCGAGCAGGCAGAACGCCGCGCAAAACGCGCGGATTCCCCAGAGCAGCCGCTCCCCGTTCCTCAGACGGATGAGAAGGCGGGCGTTCTCCCCCTCCGCCTTCGCGGGCAGACGGGAAATGAGGCGGCGATAGACGGAAAATGCACCCCGTTTGCGTTTTTGGATACGGGCGGGAAAGAGATCCGCAAGGACAAACCCCGCCGCGACCGCAACCGCCCAGAGAAGGAAGGGCGCGAGCAGCAGTTTGAGCCGCGCCTGCACTTCCTCGTAGGGGAATCCGCCCTCCGAAAAGAAGAGTTCGCACGCCCCGACCACAAGGAGTACGCCGAGCGCAAACGTAAAGACGCCCAAAAAGATCCGATATCCGAGCCCGATTTTTTCCGATCTTGTCATGCCGTACCTCCTTGTCTGCAAATTTGTATTTATTATATTATAAAATTATACATGAAGTCAAGCGTTTGTCCCGCCGCGCGCACAGGAAATTTGCGGGAGCTCCCTTTGGCGCGTTTCTCGCTTGACGCCGAAACCGAGGATTGGTATTCCGAGCGGAGTCGAGGATTTGGTGTCATTCCGAGCGGAGCCGAGGAATCTCCGCCTTATTATGAGATTTCTCCGCTTCGTTCGCTTTGCTCACTTCGGTCGAAATGACAAGGATGGGTGCTTTCTGTCATTCCGACCCCCGAAGGGGGGAGAGAATCCCCTCGGTCGTTGTTGGACAAGGGGGCTCGCTCCGCTCGGTATGACAGCGGGAGCTTTCACTTGGCGCCCC